>DASUNJ010000037.1:0-18360 GCA_036277235.1 Thermoanaerobaculia bacterium
CGGCTGCGCCAGGCCCTCACCACCTGGCTGGGCAAAACCGAAGGTTCGGGCAAAGCCAAGGAAAGCCTGGAGGCGGAGCGCAGGCTGCGGGCGCTTGGATATCTGGAGTAGGAGTACACTTGCGCACGGAGGGCCCATGAAAATCCGTTCTCTGTTCCTGCTCGCCCTGCTCCTGTCGATCCCGCTGCAGGCTCAGCTCGTGCCCGCCGGATCGGAGCTCCGGGTGGACACCGGCGACGACCGCAACCCGATCCACGTCGATGTCTCCATGGCCCCAGACGGGTCCTATCTCGTGGTCTGGGCCTACTACCAGGATTACTTCTCGTTCAACTGCTCACCCGGAGCGATCTACGGCCGGCATTTCGACCGCGAGGGCAGGCCGGCCGCCCCGCCCTTCGTCGTAGCCCGCCTGGCCGGCTCCTGCGTCGAGGACCTGCGGCTCGGGCCGCTGGTGAACGGCCGCCGGCTGCTGGTCTGGCGCAATGCCTACGGCAAGCTGGTTTACAGCCCGGACCTGCGCGTGGCCTCCATCGACTCTTCCGGCCGCGCGACGCGCGTCAAAAGGACCTTCAGCACCGACAACACCGCCGCCGTGATCCCCCTGCGCTCGGGGAATCTGCTCGCCGTCTACAACAAGCCGTGGTCCAAGGAGACCACCGTCCGGGCAGAGAGGTTCGATGCTCTTGGCCGCCCCATGGGCAAGCCCTTCCTGATCGCCCGCGACCCCGGCGAGATCTACGGGGTGGACGCCGCGGAGACCCTCGGCAGCGACCTCGCGGTGACCTGGATCTCCTACGACGGCGCCACCAGCAGCTCCGCCCTCCTCGCGCGGACGCTGCGTGCCAATGGCAATCCGACGCGCGGCATCTTCCAGGTCAACGGCGAGCTCGTATCCGATTCTTCCCATCCCCGAATCGAAAGCGAGGCCTCGGGCGGGTTCGCCATCACCTGGAGCTCCGGGGCCAGGGTCCGCGCGAAGCTGTACCAGCCGGACGGGACGCCGCGCTCCCCCGAGTTGAACCTGACGCCCGAGGGCAGCTATCACAACCTGGAGGACGCGGCCCTCGGGGAAGGCGAGGTCCTGGCGGTCTGGAGCACCCCCCGCGAAGCGCAGGACCACCTCCCTGCCGACGACATCGGGGCCAGTCTCCTGGAGACCAGCGCGCAGCACCTTGACATCAAGGAGCCGCTGTCCGAAGAGACCGAAGGCCTGCAGAGGCGGTCGGGTGTGTCCACCGACGGAAAGGGCCTGTGGGCGGTGGCCTGGGCGGGCGACGGGTCGGAGGGGAGAGGCATCTACACGCGGCTTTTCACCAGCCAGCCGTGAGGGAATGAACCCGCCCCCGCGCCTGTTGTTCAGCAGGCACGGGGATGCATTTGACAGCCCCAGGGAGTTGTGAGAGCATCTCCCTCCCCTCGAACAGGGGGGCTTGAAAAACGGTGACGCGGGGTGGAGCAGTCTGGTAGCTCGTTGGGCTCATAACCCAAAGGTCGCAGGTTCAAATCCTGCCCCCGCAACCAACTTCAATCAGGAAGGCCGGCCCGATCGCAAAAGATCGCCGGTCTTTTTGCTTTTCAGGGGTGCGGTGTGATGGAGATCACCGTTATCACGGGGATACGCCGTCCTCCCTCGATCAGATCGGGCCCATAGTGGAAGAACACCCGATAGGCACCCGGGGTTTGGTTTTGCACGTATGCCTCGAAAGCCTCCTCTCCATCAGGTCCCTGAATAGACTTGAACTTGTGGGTGTTCAAAGAGGGATGCCTGAGATTGGTCTCTAGGAGCACCAAGACCTTTCTCACCTGCTTGAGAAGACCGGCAGAATGGGGATCTCCCGCCAGCTTGCTCAGGCAATCCTGCGCCTCTTGGCTGAGTCGCAGCTTACGGTTCATTCCTCGTCCGCGTATTCGACGAACGAGACGTAAGCGACTTTCCCTTCAGCGATGTCCTGGAGCCCTCGCCGAACGCTCGCCAGTGCCTCCGGATTCCGGTATAGCCAAGCCTCCGAAGCCGGAATCGAGACCTGGGGATCCAGGACGATTTGCCCGTCTGGGTTGCGATAGACATCGAACCGGACATCTTCGTCAAGCCCTGAGAGCGCCTTGCCGAGCGTCAGCCGGCGCTTGGAGTCGGGCCGGATGTCCCGTGCGATGAGCTCCAACTCCTGGTGTTCCTTGGACCGTGCCATGAGGGAACGATACTCTGAGTGGGCACAGAGGACAAGTGGGAGTTTCCCACTACGCCTCGGCCTTAGCCTTCACGGGCACGGATCTCTCCTCGCGGCGCATGCGCAGAGTCAGGAAGCTGACGCTCATCATCAGGACGGCGGCCATCCAGAACGGGTAGCGGATGTCTAGCTTGTACGCGAAGCCCGACCAGAGCGGGCCGAGCATCCGGGAGACGCCGCCGAAGGACTGCTGGACTCCCAGGGTCTGCCCGGTCTCTGCCCGCGACGAGCGCCGGGACACGAGCGAGGTGGTCGCGGGGAAGAGCAGGGCCGTCCCCACGGGCACGAACAGGACCACCAGGGCGAGCCCCAGGAGGCTGCCGTTGGTGAAGGGGATGCCGGCCAGCCCGATCACCAGGGACAGGGCGCCCAGCCGGGTCACCCCGATCTCCCCGAAGCGCCGCACGGCCGGCCCCAGCAGCAGCGCCCGCATGACCAGCGAGATCCCTCCCACGTAGGCGTAGAAGTAGCCGATCGTCTTCTCGGTGACCCCCATGACGTCCTTCAGGTAGAGACCCAGCACGCCGTTCATCGCCATGAAGGCCATCATGCCGATGGCGTAGACCCAGATCGGCGCGCTGACCGGAGCCGTGGGATGGCGCAGCACCTCGTAGAAAGTGCCGCGCAAGGACCGCTTCGCAGGAACGGCTCCGCCCTGGGCGGCCAGCTCGGAGGTGGGGCTGGCGTACTTCTTCGGCTCCGGGAGCCACTTCCAGGCGAAGAGGATGTTGAGCACGCAGAGCCCCGCGGCCATGAAGCCCGGCCCTTCAGGGCCAAGATAGGTGGCGAGCGAGCCGCTCGCCGGGCCGATCATGACGCCCGCGCTGGTCGCCGCGGTCAGCCAGCCCAGCGCCTTGGTCCGCTCCTCGGGCTCCACCGCGTCGGCCACGTAGGCCTGGACCACCCCCGTGGTCCCGCCACCGGCCCCCTGGACAAGCCGCGAGGCGAACAGGAACCACAGGCTCTCGGCCAGCCCGAAGAGCACGTAGGCCGCGGCCGAAAGCATCAGCCCTGCCAGGATCAGCGGCCGGCGGCCGTAGCGATCGGAAAGCCGCCCCCAGAAAGGAGAGACCGCGAGCTGGGCGAACGGGTACGAGGCGACGAGCATGCCGACCAGCGGAGCGTCCGCCCCCAGCCGCGTGGCATAGAACGGGAGCAGCGGCAGGACCATGGTGAAACCGATCATGTCCACGAACACCGTGGCCATGAGGACGCTGAGCTGCTTGATACCGCGGGGCTCCACCGGCTACCTCGCCTCGCCCCGGCCCCAGAGCAGGAAGGCCGCGGCGCTCGCCGTCATTAGGATGACTCCGTAGACCGCCGCCATCCCCAGGTCCTGAAGCCGCAGGCTCGACAGGATCTCGATGGAGATCGGACGGGTCTCGAACGTGTAGAGCACGATGGAGACGACGAAGTCCCCGAGAGCGGTGATGAACGCCAGCCCGGCCCCGGCCGCGATCGCCGGACGGAGCAGCGGCAACACCACCCGGCCCAGCCGGCGCCATCGACCTGCGCCGAGCGACGCCGCCGCCTCTTCCAGAGCCGGATCGAGCCCGCGCAGGCCGGCGATCGAGCCGCGCCCTGTGAGCGGCAGGCTGCGCACCAGGTAGGCCAGAGGGAGGATCAACGGCGTGCCGATCAGCACGAACCGGCCGATCCACGGCTGATTCACCCCGAAAGTGGTCGCGAGGGCGATGGCGAACACCGTCCCGGGCACGGCCCAGGGCACCGCGATCAACCCCTCGAGAGCGCTCGACAGCCACGGCCGGCGCGGCTCGCCCCCGTCCACCGGACGGGAGACCGCCATCCGCGCCGCGGTCAGACCCAAAGCGACCGCCGCGACCGTCGACACGGCGGCCATCCAGAGCGAGTTGACCACCGGCCGCAGCTTCTCCGCCTGGGCCAGCGCCATCCAGTTGCGCAGCTCGAGGACCGGCGGGAAGGGCTCCGCGGTCCAGGTGAACGGCGGCACGAAAGAGACCAGGAGCAGCACCGCGTGCGGCAGAAGCAGGAAGGCGGCGAGCAGCCAGCCGAGAGTCCCGGCCGTGATCCGCGCCCAGGAGCTCTCCAGCCGGCGGCGGGCCGGCGCCACCCCTCGCACTCCGACCCCGGCGATACTGGCCAACCCCGAGCGGTCGATCCATCGCATCCCCCCAAGGGCCAGGAGGGCCAACCCTGCCAGCATGACCGTCTCCACCTGGGACAGGCCGGTCTCGCCGTTCAGCTTCGAGGCCACGATCTGCGTGGTCATCACCCGGAAGCTCCCGCCGAACAGGTACGGTGCCGAGAACGAAGCCAGCGAGGTCATGAAGGTCAGCAGCGCCGCGCCGGCCAGAGCCGGCCGGAGCAGGGGCAGCGTCACTCGGAACAGCGACCGTGCCTTCCCGGCGCCGAGCGAAGCCGCCGCTTCCAGGAGAGCCGCGTCGAGACGCGACAGCCCGGCCCGCGTGAAGAGATAGAAGTAGACGTACATCGAGTAGGCATGGACCAGGAGGATCGCGCCCGGCCCGGCCAGCCGCCAGGGAGGAGCCTCCAACCCCAAAAGCGACTGGACCGCCCGCGATACGAAGCCGCTCTCGCCATAAAGGAAAAGGAACGCGATCACCCCTACCAGGGGAGGCAGGGCGACCGGCAGGGCCACGACTGCCGCCAGAAACCGCCGGCCCGGAAAGTCGGCGCGCTCGAAAAGGAAAGCCAGGGGGATGCCGATCGCCGCGGCGAAGCCGACGGAAGCGAGAGAGATCCAGAGGCTGCGCCACAGGGCCAGCCACTCGTCCGGACGGGAGACGAACTCGCGCACGTTCGAGGCCGTCCAGCCCTCCGGTCCCCTCAGAGCGTCGACGAGCGTCATCAGCAGCGGATATCCCACGAGCCAGGCGAGCAGCAGAGCCAGAAAAAGCCCGGCAATCGGCAGCCGGTTCCTCCTCATGCCTTGCCGACTCCGAAGATACGGGGCCGGGGACCGGAAGTTCCGAGGCCGACCGAGACCGCGTCCTCCTCCGAAGCGGCTCCCGAGGGAGCCATGACCTCCACCTCCTGGCCATCCAGAGCCACCAGAAAGAAGGACACCGGTCCGGCATAGCGCCGCTCGGTGACCCGGCCCGGCAATCCACCCGGGATGAAAACCAGGGACTCGGGCCGGACCACCAACTCGGCAGGCTCGCCAGGCTTCAGGTCCCCGGCGGGTTCGCCCGCCCAGGCCTCTCCCGAGGGGAGGCGGACCTTGCCGTCGCCCTCATAGGTTCCCGGAAACGCGCTCGCCCGGCCCACGAACCCGGCCACGAAGCGGGTTGCAGGCCGCTCGTAGAGGTCTTCGGGAGAGCCCACCTGATGGAGGATCCCGCCGTGGAGGACGGCGACCCGATCGCCCAGGTGGAAGGCCTCCTCCTGCTCGTGGGTGACCAGCACCGTGGTGATGCCGATCTTGCGGATGGCGGTCCGCAGCTCCCGCCGGGTGCGCTCGCGCAAGGTGGGATCGAGGTTCGAGAGCGGCTCGTCGAGGAGGAGGACGCGGGGCTCGGGGGCGAGCGCCCGGGCCAGCGCGACCCGTTGCTGCTGCCCGCCGGAGATCTCCCCCACCCGCCGCGCCTCGAAGCCAGGGAGGTCCACCTGGGCCAGGGCCTCGGCCACGCGCCGCCGCGACTCTTCCTTTCCCGTCCCTTCCAGCCCGAAAGCCACATTCTCCCCCACGGTCAGGTGAGGGAACAGGGCATAGTGCTGGAACACCATCCCGAACCGGCGGCGGGACGGGGGCAGGCCGGTCACGTCCTCGCCGTCCACCCGGATGCGCCCGAGGTCCGGGGCTTCGAAACCGGCGATCAGGCGCAGCGCGGTCGTCTTGCCGCTGCCGCTGGGTCCGAGCAGGGCGAGCACCTCCCCCTTCTCGATCTCCAGGGAAAGCTCGCGGAGGACGCGGTTGCTTTGAAAGCTCTTGTCGAGCCCGTCGAGGACGAGGAACGGCATTCCGGTTCAGCCCTTGCCGCGGATGGTCCGGTCCCAGATGGCCATCCACTCCTGGCCGTGCTTCTCGATGAGGTCCCAGTCGACCGGGGCGGGCTTCCAGTCCCGGATCACCTCCTGGGCCCATTGCGGGAGCTGATCGGCGGGCATGTCGGTGCGGGCCGGCAGGCGGAACGCGTCACGGGCGGCGAGGGCCTGCCCCTCGCGGCTGCCCACGAACTCGATGAACGCCTTGGCCTCCTCGGGATGGCGCGCGCCCTTGACGAGGCCGAGGGAATCGTCGATGACCGGCGTGCCGCTGGCCGGGAAGTGGAAGGCGAGCGGCGAGCCGCGCTTGCGCTGCCAGAGGAGGTCGGTCAGCTCCCAGACGGTGACGAGCCCCTCCTGCCGGTTCAGCTTCTCGATCATGAGCGCCGGCTGCTGGAGGTACTCCTTGGTCTGCGCGTCCAGCCGGCGGAGCCATTGGAAGCCGCGGTCGGGGGTGCCCGTCTCCTGGACCGAGCGGGCGAGGATCATCCCGAACATGGTCCGCATGGTGCCGCTCGCGAGCGGGTCGCGGATCAGGATCTTCTTCGTCCACTTCGGGTCGAGCAGGTCATCCCAGTCGTGCGGGGCATCCTGAGCGGAAACCGCCTTGGAGTTGTAGACCAGGACCGGCGCGGTCCGGTACGAGGCGAAGTAGAGGTCGTCCGCGCCCCGGCTCTCCGGGGGGATGGCCTCCGCCCAGCTCGGCCGGAACGGAGCGAGCAACCCCTCCCGGGCCGCCCGGCCGAGGATCGTCTGCGGTCCGCCGAACCAGACGTCGGCCTGCGGGTTGGCGGCCTCGGACTTGATGCGGTCGTAGACGTCCTGCGAGCCCATGTCGAGCGTACGGACGTCCACCTCCGGGTTCTTGGCCTCGAACGCTTTCTCCATGAGGGAGAGGAGGTCTCCTCCGTGAGGGGAGTAGACGACGAGAGGAGCGCGGCCGTCGCCGCAGCCCAGGAGGGCGAGCACTGGAAGCACGAAGAGCAGGGTTCGAATGGTTCTCATGGCCGGGATAAGGTCGATCGGGGGCGGAGCCCCGCCGGATCTTATCCCGGTTCGGGGTTATCAGCCGCTCCGGGCTTGCGCTCGGCCCGGAGACGGGCCAGCTCGTCCTCCAGCTCCTCCATCCAAAGGAGCGGTCCCGCGACAGGATCGACCAGCCGCAGCCGCTCGCCCTCGGGGCGGAGGATCAGGCCCGTCGTGGAGCTGGCGAGCGAGCCGTCCGGCTGCGAGGCCATGGGTACGTATCTCCCTGATTCGAGCCGCCTGCCCTGGAGCCGCGGCTCCAGGTAGTCGCCGTAGGGATCGAAAAGGAAGTACTCCTCCACGCCGAGACGCTGATAGATCCCCTTCTTCTTCGAGAGATCCTCATCCCGGGTGCTTTCGGACGTGACCTCCACCACCAGGCTCGGCACCCGGCCCTCCTCCCAGAGCTTATAGATCGGCCGGTCCCACTTGGGCACGCCCTTGACCAGCAGGACGTCCGGCGCCACAACCGCCTGCGGCCGTCCTTGCTCGAAGTAGAAGAAAAGGTTGCCGCCGACCCACACGTCCGGCGCGTCCCGGAACTGGCGCTCCAGTCCCTGGATCAGGTCGGTCATGATCCTCCGATGAAGGGTCGTTTCGGCCATGGGCTGGCCGTCGGAGGTAGGGTATTCGATCTCCTCTCGCTGCAGCGGGATCGCGGCCATGCGTCATTCCTTTCCCCGACGGGTCGCCGGATCAGAGCACAGAACCCGTCAGGACGCAACGCTCTCCTTCATGCTTCATGGTAGCACGCTCAGATGACCCGCCGGGCCGCCGCAGTCGCCGGATCGCCGGTGTTGGGCGTGCCCGAGGGCTCGATGAGCAGGAGGTGAACCTCTTCCTTCGCCACGGGCCGGTGCTCGACCCCCTTGGGTACCACGAACAGTTCGCCCGGCCCCAGATGGACCTCCCGGTCGCGCAGCTCGATCGTGAGATGGCCCTTGAGCACGAGAAAGAGGTCGTCCGTGTCGTCGTGCTTGTGCCAGACGAACTCGCCCTGGACCTTGACCACCATCACGTCGTGTCCGTTGAACTCGGCCACCGTGCGGGGCTGCCAATGCTCGGAAAACGTCGCCAGCTTTGCTTCGAGGTTCACCTGGCTCATTCGGGGAAGCCTCCGAACATGGCGCTGATCTCGCGATAATTCACAGCCTCGGCCGCGAACGTGAACGTGCCGTGCTCCCGCATCTCCCTGGCAGCGCGCAGAAATGCGCCGAGGGCGGCGCGGGAGAGCGCGCTTCCCACGCTGACGCGCTTCACCCCGATCCCGGAAAGCTCGGCGAGGCTCAGCTGCACCCCCTGCAGCCCCATTACGACATTCACCGGCCGATCGACGGAGTTGACCACCGCGGCGATGTCATCCCTGCTCGTGAGGCCCGGCGCATAGAGAACATCCGCCCCGGCCTCCTGATAAGCCTGAAGCCGCTTGATCGTGTCCTTGAGATCCCGGCGGCCTACGAGATAGTTCTCTGCCCGCGCGGTCAGCATGAAAGGAAAAGGAAGCGCGTGCGTCACCTCTACCGCCGCACGGACCCGCTCGACCGCCAGCTCATGATCGTAGATCGGATCCTCCGGCCGGCCGGTGCCGTCTTCGATCGATCCACCGGCAAGCCCCGTGGCCGCGGCAAGCCGAAAGGTCTCCGCAACCGTTTCGGGATCATCACCAAAGGCATTCTCCAGGTCAGCGCTCACCGGCAGATCGGTGGCTGACACGATGGCCCTCGCATGTTCCATCGTCTCGTCGCGGCCAATCGCGTTGTCCTGACGCCCCACCGAAAAAGCGTATCCGGCGCTCGTGGTTGCCAGCGCCTCAAAGCCCAAGTGCGCGAGCAGCCTCGCGGTGCCGACATCCCATGGATTGGGGATGATGAACGCGCCGTCCCGCTGATGCAAGGCGCGAAAGTCTTCAGCTTTCTGTTCCTGGGTTCGCATCAATCCTCCAATCCAAGCCGCTTCCGAACGGCTGACATGGTCCCCCTCAGCCATGAACCGCCGGAGAGACTCCGAGGCCTCGGGCGAGGCCGGCTTCGAACTCCCGCCAGTCCTGGAAGCGGGCTGCGAGGGCCTCCTCGTCCGTCTCGCGGCTGGCGAGTTGATAGAAGAGCTCCCAGTGGCGGCGCTCCGCGGGACCCAGATCGGCGAGGAGGTGGGCGACCTCCGGGTCGTCGACGACCTCCAGGAGACGGGTGAACCGCTCGCAGCTCCGCGCTTCGATCATGGCGCCGAACAGCAGACGGTCGACCTTCGTCCATGGCTCGCGGCCGGGAACGATGCGCGCCCGCAGGCTCTGGGCCCAGGGATTCTTCCGCCGCCCTCCGAGCGGCCAGCCCCGCTTTCTCAGGATCGCCACCACCCGCCGGAAGTGCTGCACCTCCTCGGCGGCAAGCGCCGCGGCGCGCTCGACGAGCTCGGCGTCGTCGGGATAGTAGCTGGCGAGGGACAGGGCATACATGGCGACCTGCTGTTCGCAGACCGCGTGATCGGCCAGGAACTCGGGCAGGCGCGCCGCCGCGAGCTCCGCCCAGGAGCGGGGCGTCCGATGAAGAAGAGGAAGCTCGGCGAAGACTGCGTCGAAGCCGATCGGCTCGGCCGGCTCGCTCTCGTTGCCGTCGGGACGTCTCATGGGCCGGATCATACCGTTTACTCCCATTCCACCTCTTCGTCCGGGCCGCCACCGTAACCGCCGCGACGCGCTAGACTTCCGGGATGGCCACCCAACCCCCGGGCCCCCGCTGGCGGTCCAAGCTCCACGAGGTCATCTTCGAGGCGGACACTCCCGCCGGCAAGGCATTCGACATCGCCCTGCTCGTCGCCATCCTGGCGAGCGTGCTGGTGGTGGTGCTGGAGAGCGTCCCTTCGGTGCGCGCCGACCATGGCCGGACGATCTGGGTCGCGGAGTGGGGCTTCACGATCCTGTTTACGGTCGAGTACCTGTTGCGGCTCATCGCCGTGCGTCAGCCGGCCCGCTACGCCCGCAGCTTCTTCGGCATCGTGGACCTGCTCGCCGTGCTGCCCACCTACCTGAGCATGCTCCTGCCGGGAGCCCAGGCATTCCTGGTGGTGCGGGCGCTGCGGCTGCTGCGGGTGTTCCGAATCCTGAAGCTCGGCGAATTCATCGGCGAGGCCCGCATGTTGATGCTGGCCCTGAAGGCCAGCGTCCGCAAGATCCTGGTTTTCCTGGCGGTGGTGCTCGTCCTGGTCCTCATCATCGGCTCGGTGATGTACCTGGTGGAGACGCCCGAGAGCGGGTTCACCAGCATCCCCCAGAGCATCTACTGGGCCATCGTCACCCTGACCACGGTAGGCTACGGGGACATCGCCCCGCAGACGGTGCTCGGGAGGATTCTCGCCTCCCTGGTGATGATCCTCGGCTACGGCCTCATCGCCGTGCCCACGGGGATCGTCACCGTGGAGCTCTCTCAGACCGGCCGCACCAGGGAGGTGTCCACCCAGGCCTGCCCGAATTGCGGCCTCCAGGGGCACGATCCCGACGCCCGGCACTGCAAGCACTGCGGCGCCTCGCTCGGGACCGGCCCTCTCTAGTTCATTCGTCGGCGCTTACCTGAGCCTGCGGCCGGGTGGCACGGCGACGACTCTGATCATCAGCCTTTTGCCCGCATCCGGACTCGAACCTTCTGATCGGAAGGAAGGGGAGAGGTCCGCCCTTCGAGCGCAAAAGGGGCCGGTGGAGGGTTACCGTAGACCCCGAGTGCACGTTCAAGAGGCCGTCCGGTAGGTGATTCTCCAGGGAAACGGCCCTGAAACCTTGTCACCTGCTCGCCTGAGCCCCGTCGTGTCCTTAGCGTTACGCCTTGTTCTTGCCACCCCTCCTCTGATACGCTTAGCCTCCATGGAAGAACATCCCGCGCGGAATCATGGCGCTTAAGGAAGCGATAAACGATGGTCCGGACAGAAGGTGATGCTCGATATTGGGGTAGCCTGTTCGCTGTGCATAGGTATGGCAGCCTGGTCTCCGAAGGTGCGGAGGGCTTTGAACTGTGACCTCCGAGATGACACCTCCCCCAACGATAGGTGCATCGTTGCGAGGGCGTCCGAGGAAGAAGTTTACGACCGAAAATCTTGAATCGGTCGCCTACCGAACTTCCCAAGGAGCTTGCATAAAGGGGAAATCCGAGGACTTGCTTCGGGCGGGGCAAATGCGGGTTCTGTTGAGTCGAAAGGTGGATCTAATATTCACCTCGCCGCCTTTTCCTTTAAATCGGAAAAAACGCTATGGAAACCTGCAAGGAGAGGCTTACATAAACTGGCTGGCTGATTTTGCCGATCCATTCAAAGGCTTGCTTAAGCCAAGGGGTTCGATCGTAATCGAGCTTGGTAATGCATGGGAACCTGGTCGACCAGCAATGTCCACGCTGGCATTGAAGACTCTCCTTGCATTTCTAGAGCGGGGCGGATTTACGTTATGTCAACAGTTCATTTGGCATAATCCCGCCCGTCTACCTACGCCGGCGCAATGGGTCAATGTCGAGCGCATTCGTTTGAAGGACTCCTTCACTCATCTCTGGTGGATGGCGAAGACCGACCGTCCGTACGCTGACAATCGGCAAGTGCTAACCGAGTACAGCGCGTCGATGAAGGAGCTGCTAGAACGTCGAACCTACAACACAGGCAAACGTCCTTCTCAGCACAATGTCGGTGCACGCTCCTTCCTCAAAGATAATAAAGGTGCCATTCCATCAAATGTCTTGACAGTCGCGAATACGCATTCTAGCTCCGGATATCTAAAATACTGCCGCCAAAATAATTTCCAGCCTCACCCGGCTCGCATGCCTGCGGGTGTGGCTGAATTTTTTATTAAATTTCTGACAAAGCCTGGAATGCTTGTCTTTGATCCTTTTGGTGGGAGCAATACCACTGGTGCTGCTGCGGAAAATCTGAGGCGACAATGGATCACCATTGAACCGAGCGATGATTTCATCGCAGGGTCGCGTGGGCGCTTCAATGGACAGCTTCTATGAAGCTAGTTGGGGGCATGTGGGGCCTGAATGTGCAGCCTCGAGATTGGCAGGTTGATGCGCTGGAGCGTTGGCGCCGGGAGCGCCGGGGTGTCATGAGCGTTGTTACCGGTGGTGGCAAGACCATCTTTGCTTTCTTGTGCATGCAGGACTTTCTTAAGACATACCCAGAAGGGAAATTCGTCATTGTCGTTCCAACAATCACACTTCTGGACCAATGGTATGTCGGCCTACAAGAAGATCTAGGTGTACCCGAGGAGGAAATCGCATCCTTCTCCAGCCAGGAAAAAGCTGATGGGCCGCTGCGCGTGAACTTGCTGGTAATCAACACTGCCCGAACTGTTGTGCAGAAGTTGGCCACATCTGGTCAATGGTTTCTAATTGTCGATGAATGCCACAGGGCAGGTAGTCCCGAAAATGCAAAGGCTCTCCAAGGGAACTTCCTGGCTTCTCTAGGATTATCAGCTACGCCTAAGCGAGAGTATGACGAAGGGTTTGAAAAGTATGTGGTCCCAGCGCTGGGCTCGATCATTTTTGAGTATGACTACACTCATGCGTTTGCTGATGGGGTAATCACCCCCTTTGATCTAATCAACGTAGAGGTCGAGCTACTCGGACCGGAAAGACTTGAATATGAGAAGCTGACCCGGCGTGCCGCACTCTTGTTTCAGAAGCTAAAAACGGACCAGTCCATAGAGGAGAGATTGAAGCAAATTTTGCAGAGGCGCGCCAGTATCAGCGCGGAAGCCAGAATGCGAATTCCGGTGGCAGCGAAGATTGCTGAGGAACATAGGGGTGTTAGAACCATCTTGTTCCACGAGCGGGTGAGGGCGGCGACGACTCTCTATTCAATTCTAAGGCAGCGTAACCACAGCGTCTGCCTATACCACTCAAAGATTCCACCTCTCTTGCGCCGAGACAACCTTCGCCTGTTCCGGCGTGGCGTATTCGATATCCTCGTGTGCTGTCGTGCCCTTGATGAAGGCATGAATGTTCCCGAGACATCGATAGCTATTGTCGCTAGTTCGACAGCGAGTCATAGGCAAAGGATTCAGAGGCTGGGACGTGTCCTTCGTCCCGCCCGCCAGAAGAATAAGGCGACGATCTACACCCTGTACGCGACGGAGCAGGAGCACCGTCGTCTCGAAGTCGAAGCTAGTCGTCTTGAGGGTGTTGCCGAAGTGACTTGGGCAACAGGACGACGTCGCACGGAATTCAGATATGGCTAGAATCCTTGTGGGAGAAGAATGGTTTGACGAACTCGCCAGCACTAGTCTATACGAATCGGAATTCGAAAGTATTTTGCTCCAAGAGGCGAGGAAAGTGTTCAGCGAATACTATGTCGTCCCATTTAAGACGATTGTTCTTTCTGAGGAAGGAGACGCTAAACCCGATCTCGCTTTGATTCACCGGCAGTATCGGCGGTGGTGGGTTGTAGAAGTGGAGATGAGTCATCACTCTTTGACAGGCCACGTTTTGCCTCAAGTTCGGAGGCTTGCGCGAGCGAATTACGGCGACGCGGAAGTAGCGTATTTGTGGGAGCAGTCGCCAGATCTTCGTCGGAGTAGTCTTGTTGAGATGTTTAAGGGATCCCCTCCCCGTATCCTAGTAGTCGCGAACGCACCTGTGCCAGGATGGATTGAGCGTCTGCGAGCCTTCGATGCTCTGGTAGCTGTATTTCAGGTGTTCAGATCCCGAACGAACAAATATCTTTACCGGCTGAATGGGGAATTCCCGTCCGACGAAGACGTCGAGATCATATCTACGTGTAGATGTTGGGCGCTACACAGGTTTTTGAAGATCGATTCTCCGGCACAACTTGAGATTAAGCGAGGGGAGGTCGTCTCAATCCATCATGAGACGGGAACGTTGCAGTGGGAGCGAGTTGACACTGCTGACAGTGTATTGCTGCATGCATTGAGAGATCATCCGCTCGAACCCTCCACGATCTATGAGATTGTCCGATCCACGGATGGCGTTCTGTCGATTCGCCTCGGCAAGGTAAGTAGAGTATAAGGAGGTCATGAATGAGCATGCAGCTTGTGATAGGCCCGGAAGCTATAAACTCCTACCATCGCCTTTCCTACACCCCTTGGCATGCTATTGCAGAGTTTGTCGATAACTCCACGCAATCCTATTTCGATAACCAAGCCATTCTTGACCAGCAGCTCCAGCGAGATGGCGAGAGCTTTGAAGTCTCAATAGTTTACGAACCGGATGTGCAGGGCGGGTTATTGCGTGTTGTGGATAATGCCATGGGGATGTCACGCGAAGAGCTTGAAAGAGCTCTCCACATTGCAAATCCTCCGTCGAATCTATCAGGTCGGTCGCGGTACGGCATGGGAATGAAGACCGCAGCATTTTGGATTGGTCGAAAGTGGAGTATCCAAACAAAACAGCTCGGTGAGGCGACTGGGCATCAAGTGACCGTCGACATAGATAGAATTGCGCAGCAAAGAGACACCACCCTTGATGAACGCTTAATACTCAACCAAGATCCGAACACGCACTATACTATAGTTGAAGTCTGGGATCATTATCGTCGGTTCCATGGGCGTACTCTAGGGAAGATTGCCGAGTTCTTGAGATCTATGTACCGTCGCGATATCACGGCTGAGCGACTTCGGCTGCTGTGGAGGGGGCAGACGTTGACGTGGGAAGGTTTCGATCATAGGCTGATGACTGCGTCCGATGGCTCGCTTTACAAGAAGAAGCTTTGGTTCGATCTAAATGGGAAGGGCGTTACAGGGTGGGTTGGTATCTTAAAACAGGGAGAAGGCGGTCGAACTGAGGCTGGGTTTTCGATTCTTCAGTCCGATCGCGTAATTCTTGCCTCTCCTGAGGCGTGGCGCCCGACTACTATATACGGACCGTTTGGCACTAACGACCTAATCAATCAGCGTCTTGTTGGAGAGTTACACCTCGATGGGTTCGAAGTGAGCCACACCAAGGACAGTATCCAGTGGCGCGGTGACGAAGAAGAGCAGATGGAAAAGAAGCTCAAGGAGGCAGTTGGGGACTATCGCACGATTGCTGGCAAATCACGAAAAGGGGGTGGAGATCAGCGAGGTCCAAGTGAAGTGGATATCAAAGTGGCAGTTGCGGAGCTTGAGAAAGAATTAGAAGCACCAGAGATGGTGGACCAAATCAATCTAAGTATGAGTGTTGTCCCTCCGCAAGAGGCTCTCATTGCATCTCGCGAGAAGGTCATACGTTCTGTGGTTCAGACGCGTACGCCAACTTTGCAGCGTATCATCCAAACAACTCCGCCGCTGGCAGTTAAGCTTTTTCTCGGAGATGACCTCTCGGACAGAGACGCGTATGTGTACCAAGAGGCGACCAAGCCGAGCGAGATTATTGTGACTGTGAACCAAAATCATCCGTTCTGGACAAGCCAGCTACGAGGACCCGATGCAGTTCTAGAGTTCCTTCGCCAATGTATCTACGACGCTCTCGCCGAATGGCAGGCGGGTACTAGAATTTCGCGTGTAGATCCGGACACGATTAAGTGGCTCAAGGATGGATTCCTACGCCTACCGATGGAGATAGAGCGCCACATTGCGGAAGAGCAAAGTGCGAGTGAGGCCACAGCCTAGCGGTGACCGAGCTACCCACCAAGTCCGGGCGCTTGTTGAAGCCCATGTGTGGTTATCAGCAGTGCCAGCACACAGGGTTCAGCAGGAGCACCACCCTGTCGGGCGCAGCGGGATCAGAGGCTCCGATGGACAACGGGAAGACCATGGTCGATGCGAAGCCGGAGAGATCGCCCCTCAGGCGATACTCGGCCGAGGGAACCTTCTCGAACGAGGCTTCTCCCTGAGGATCCGTGGTTTCCACAACGCATCGAGCCGATTTTTCGTCCTGGGAATCGCAGAGCGTGAGGGTTACACCCGCCAGAGGAGCTCCCTCAGGGGAGACCGCGAGGACCTGAAGCTTGGGGAGGCCCGAAAAGACGGCCCGCGGCGCAGGAAGCCGCGGCGCATCCTGCGCAACCCCGGCGAGCATGAGAGCGATCAGCAGCTTGAACATCCTGGACCTCCTCTCTCGAAGTATACGGGGTGCTCAACCCCTCGCAGGTGATCTACTCTTCGCGGAGGACGCGCATCGGCTCGATCCGGCTGGCGCGTGCGGCGGGGACCAGGGCCGCCAGCGCTCCAACGGCAAGAACGATCCCGGCGACGCCGGCGAGAGTGAAGGGGTCCGAAGGCGAAACACCGTACAGCATGCCGGACAACACGCGAGTGAAGGCGACCGCCAGCGCCAGGCCGCAGAGACAAGCCAGGCTGACGACCCGCAGGCTTTGCCCGACGAGCTGCCGGATGATCCCGCTTTGCAGCGCTCCAAGCGCCAGGCGCAAGCCGACCTCGCGACGGCGCAGGCTGACGACGTAGCTCAGCGTTCCGTACAGCCCCAGGCAGGCCAGGAAAAGCGCCGTCGCGGCGAACAGGACCAGGAGCATCGTGCGCAGCCGGTTCTGCTCATAGGCGTCGCCGATCCGCTGCTCCAGCGGCGCGATGTCGTAGACCGACCGGAGCGGCTCGAGCTCCTTGAGCTTCAGGCGAACGGCCCCGGCCAGAGCCAACGGATCGCCCTGGGTCCGTACCAGGAACCAGGGAAACGGAGTGGGAGCACTGTCACAAGCGTACACCGTGGGAGCGGGATCCCGGTCCATGCCGAGCTCCCGGGCGTCTGCGACGACGCCAACGATCCGGCCTGTTTGAGATGCGTCCTCCCAGCTCAGGCGAAGGCCGAGCACGGACCTGCCGCCGAAGTAGCGCTCCGCAAAGCTGCGGTTCACCATCACCTCCGCCGTGGCTCGCGCATCCGGCGGGAGGCGGCACCATTCCCCCGCCACGCGCGCAATCCGGAGCGTCTTGAAATATCCAGGCGAGACGGTACGCCACTCAGCGAAAAGAGGGACCGCGGCCTCGGACCGCCCTTCGACCAGATCGAATTCGATCCGGTATTGGCGGGGCACGCCGGGAAGGCTCCAGGCCGTTGCCGCCGACTCGACGCCGGGCAGCGCTCCGACCTCGTCGAGCGTGCCCTCGATACGCTGGACCAAGCGGTTGCGATCCTCTTCCTCGATCCAGTTGGCGCTCAGGCGAAACGCCAGCACGCGCGCCGGATCGAAACCCGGATCGACGCGCGAAAGGGCTTCAACGCTGCGCAGGAGCAACCCTGCGCCCGCCAACAGCGTGACCGCCAGCGCCATCTGCACGCCGACGAGCAGCCACTGCACCGAGTGGCGAGCCGACACCTGCGTGCGGCCGCCGCTTGCCAGGGACGAAGCCTCACGGGTGCTTCGCAGCGCCGGAAACACTCCACAGAGAAGCGCCACGACAACGGCCGAAGCCATCGTGTACATCAGGATCCGGGCATCGATTCCGATCTCGTCGATACGCGGGAGGTCCGGCGCCCATGCCCGAATGGCCGAGGACGCAGCGGCCGCCACGAACAGCCCGGCAGCCGCACCGGCGAACGCGAGCAAAACCGTTTCCGTCAAGAGTTGGGACGCCACGACAGCACGCGAAGCCCCGAGCGAAAAGCGGAGCACAACCTCCCGTTCACGCTGGGTGGCCCGCGACAACAACAGAGCGGCGATATTCGTGCAAGCGATCAACAACAGCACGGACACGGCGCCAAACAAAAGCCACAACGAGCCACGCACCCCACCGATCACGGTCTCCTTGTACGGCGCAATGCGCACGCCGATCTCTGCGTCCGTCTCGGGGTACTCCTTGGCAAGCCGGGCCTGGACGATGGCCAGATCCGCACGCGCCTGTTCCAGCGTCACGCCGGGTTTGAGGCGGCCGACTCCGACATACCACTGGAGCTTCCTGCTCTGCGCATCGTTCTGCACCGACGGGCCGTCGACCGGGTAAGGCCACCACATGTCCACCTTGCGGTCGGGAAACAGGAAGGACGCGGGCATGACGCCGGCGATCGAATACGGCCGGCCTTCGATGCGAACCGAGCCGGCCAGCACGTTTGAATTCGCACCCAGGCGGTTGCGCCAGTAGCGGTCGCTGATGAGCACGGCCGGAGGACCGCCGAGCTGGCATTCGGCATCCGTGAAGCCCCGTCCCAAAGCCGGTGCGATGCCCCACACCTCCAGGAAACGAGGTGCGACCGTCGCACGG
>DASUNJ010000038.1:0-11665 GCA_036277235.1 Thermoanaerobaculia bacterium
CGGTGACCTCCGCGGTCGGGGAGAGCTTGCCCATGGCCTGGAGTTGGACGAGGCCGCCGAGGTTGTCGCTCTCCGGCCGATCCCCCAGCGGGTCCTCCCGCGTCCACGAAATACCGGTCAGGGACTGCACCTTCCAGTAGGGGGACTGAAAGAGAGGCCGCAGCAGGCTCGTATCGAGAAGGGTGCGGGCGTCGATGCCGGCGAAGCGGTTGCGCTCGCCGCGCAGGCCCAGGGTCAGCTCGGTGCCGTCGCCGAGCTTGCGCCGTCCGCGGACCTGGGAGTTGAAGTGCTCGGCCGTCTCCTTCTCATTGCGGGTGGCGCGCACCGCGGCCGCCGTGGCTTCCAGCCCCCAGGCAGGCCACTCCTGAACGTAGCGGGCGTCGAACCCGGCCGACGAGGTGTCCGCGTTGCCGGCGGTGGCGAGATAGGAAAAGCCGAGCTTGAGATCCCAGGCCGCAGGCTTGGGCGGCGGAGCCTCCTGGGGTGCCAGGAGGAAGGTGAACCAGACGAGACAGCTCCCTGCCCACATGCGATCCGCTCCCCGGTTGAAACTGCCTGACGGGTATACGGAGATGGACCGTGCACCGTTGTGACCCTCACCCCCCGTCCCCATACGCGCAACTTAAGTAGAGCCGTTGCCGCTTAACTCTTAGCCGCCATCGCTACGCTCTTAGCCGCCATCGCTAAGCTCTGAGCCGTCATCGCTAAGCTCTGAGCCGTCGTCGCTAAGCTCTGAGCCGCCATCGCTCGACTTTGAGCCGTTGCCGCTTGGCCTTGAGCCATTGCCGCTCGACCCTTAGCGACTGTCGCTCGACCCTTAGCCGTTGCCGCTCGACCCTTAGCGGCTGTCGCTCGACTCTTAGCGGCTGTCGCTCGACCCCGAGAAACTCACTGCGCTCTCATGCAGCAGACGCTGATCCGGATGGCGGACCGGCCGGACACCGTAGTACCCTAGGGGGCCGAGTCGAAAGGAGACATCCCATGTCGAGCGAAGGCAGGTTCCGCTTCTCTCTACTTCCCGTCGGTCTTTCCGTCGTAATGGCCGCGCTGGCGCTGCTCGGCGGAGCCGGTCCGGGTGCCGCGCAGAAGAACGGCGACGTCCGCGCCCAGGCCCTGGACGCCCAGGGCGGCCCGATCGCCGGGATCCAGATCACGTTGATGAAGGCCGGCGGCCAGAGCCAGCAGAAGGCGGCGGACGCCGAGGGCAAGGTCCACTTCGACGGCCTCGCCGGAGGCGTCTACATCGCCACGGCCGCCCCCGAGGGCTACGCCGGGGTCACCTGCCCGGGCGTCCGCGTGGTCGGACAGTCGCGGCAGGTCGAGATCCGGCTGATGCCGAAGGACGGCCCGGAGCCGTCGTCCTGCAAGGTGGTCCCTTGAAAGATCTGCGGCAGGCTTTCCGGACGCTGAAAGGCCAACCCGGATACGCCGCCGCGGCAGTGCTCACCCTCGCGCTGGGGATCGGAGCCAACACCGCGATCTTCAGCGTGGTCGACGCGGTGATGCTGCGCCCCCTTCCCTTTCCCGAGCCCGACCGGCTGGTGGACGTGCTGGCCGTCCGGACGCCGCCGTCGCCGGACACCGCGCGCACCGGCATCAGCCCGGCGGACTTCCTGGCCTGGCGCGAGCAGGGATGGGTCTTCCAGGAGATCGGCGCCTACGTTCCCTTCGGCACTCTCGACTGGACCGGCGGCGAGGAGCCGGTGCGCCTCTCCCGCCACCTGGTCTCCGAAGGGCTGCTCGCGGCGCTGGGGGTACGCCCCTCCCAGGGCCGACTGTTCGCCGCGGAGGAGTACCGGCCCGGGGGACCGCGCGTGGCGCTGCTCAGCCATCGCCTCTGGCAGACCCGGTTCAACGCCGATCCGGGCGCCGTGGGCCGCAGGCTGACGCTTGGCGGCGAGGCCTTCCAGGTCGTCGGAGTCCTGCCGCGAGAGCTGCGCATCCGCGGCGGCGAGCCCGACCTCCTCCTGCCCCTTGCCTTCGGACCCGAGGCGGCGTCCGACCGCGAATCCTCCTATCTCGGCGCCATCGGCCGTCTGGGTCCGGGGATCTCGATCGAGCAGGCCCGCCGCGAGATGGCTACTGTGAGCCGGAGGGCACCCAAAGGCGCGCAGGCCAGCCTGCTGCCGCTGGACGAGGTGCTCGCCGGGCCGGCGCGGCCGGCGCTCCTCGTGCTCTCCGGCGCGGTGGCCTTCGTGCTGCTGATCGCCTGCGCCAACGTCTCCGGGCTGCAGCTCGTGCGCGCCGCCTCCCGCGAGCCGGAGATCGCGTTGCGCTCGGCTCTGGGAGCGGACCGGCGCCGCCTGGCGCGGCAGCTCCTCGCCGAAAGCGGTGCGCTGGCCCTGCTCGGCGGAGCCGGCGGCGTGCTCCTCGCCGTGCTGGCGCTTGCGCTCCTCCCCGATGTCCGGGGCATCTATCTGCCGACTGACGTGGACGTCCGGATCGACCTCCGGGTGCTCGGCTTCACATTCGTCCTGACACTCCTCGCCGGCCTGGTCTCCGGACTGGCTCCGGCCCTGCGAGGATCACGGACCGACCTGCGCTCCACGCTCCAGACCGGGGGCGCGGGATCGCAGGACGGCGGGCGCTCACGCCTGCAGGATGCCTTCGTGGTGACCGAAATCGCCCTTGCCCTGGTGCTGCTCGCCGGTGCCGGCCTCCTGCTCCGCTCCTTCGCGCGGCTGATGGCGGGGGATCCCGGCTTCGAAACGGCTCACGTGCTGACGCTGGAGCTGGAGCTGCCGGCTGCGCGGTATCCCGAGCCCGCCCAGGCCGCGGCCTTCTATGCCGAGCTGACGGACCGGCTGGCACGCCTGCCCGGGGTCGTGGCCGCGGGCGCGGCCAAGGAGCTGCCTCCCGACACGCCCTGGAGCTTTCAGCCTGCTCTCGCCGGTCGAGAGAGCTCGGAGGAGGAGTCCGCCGGCTGGCAGCTCGTCACGCCCGACTACTTCGCCGCCATGGGAACCCCCGTGCTGCGCGGGCAGGCGTTCACCGCCCGCGACCGGGAGGGGAGCCGGCCCTTGACGGTGATCAACGAGTCCGCGGCCCGCCGGTTCTTCCCGGACGCGGACCCTATCGGCCGACGGGTGCGGTTCAACGACGTCTGGCACGAGGTGGCCGGAGTCGTGAGGGACCAGAGATCGCCAGGCCAGAACGGCGGGCCGGTCTTCTACTTCGCCCACGCGCAGCTCCCGGTGCCGGCCGACTTCCTGCGCACCATGGCCCTGGCGGTGCGCACCGAGGGTGACCCCCTCGCTGCGGCCGCCGCGGTCCGCCGCACGCTCTGGTCGCTCGATCCGGACCTGCCGGTGGCGGAGCTCCAGCCCCTGGAGACCCGCCTCGCGGGCGGGCTCTTCTTCGCCCGCTCCCACTTCAACACCGTGCTCCTGGTGCTCTTCGCCGGCCTGGCCCTGGTCCTCGCGATGATCGGGACCTCGGGCGTCCTCTCCTACCGGGTGAGCCGGCGGACCCGCGAGTTGGGAGTCAGGATGGCGCTTGGCGCGGACCGGCCCGATCTCCTGCGGCTGGTCATGGCCCACGGCCTGACCCTGACCCTGGCCGGCCTGCTCCTCGGCCTCGCCGGCGCGGTCTCTCTCACGCGGTTCCTGTCGGGCCTGCTCTACGGCCTGGGCGCCCTCGACCCGCTCACCCTCGGCGCGGTCGTCCTCCTGCTCGCGGCAGCGGCGTCGGCCGCCTGCTACCTGCCGGCCCGCCGCGCCAGCCGGCTGGAACCGCTGGCTGCCCTTCGGTCCGAGCCGTAGTAACATCCACGCCCATGACGCGGCCTGCCCGTTGCCGTTGGATGCTCACGGTCCTCTGCGGGTGTGCAGCGGTCTTCCTCATCGCCAGGCCGGACGCGGAGGCCGGGAAGCCCGGCGGCCGGCGCGTCCTCTTCATCGGCAACAGCTTTACCTACAGCAACGACCTGCCCTCGATCATCGAGGCGCTGGCCGCGGCAACCGGCCAGGAGCGGTTCCTGCACGAGGAAGTCGTCTACGGCGGCTACAGTCTGGAGGACCACTGGAACGACGGCCAGGCCATGAAGGCCATCGCCAAAGGCGGCTGGGAAATCGTCGTGATGCAGCACGGGCCCTCAGCCTGGGAAGGGCGCCCCACGATGTACGAATACGCGCCCCGGTTTGCCAAGGAGATTCGCCGCGTCGGCGCCAGGCCCGCCCTCTACATGGTCTGGCCCGAGAAGGACAGGCTCGACGACCTCGACCGCTGCAGCCAGACGTACCGCACCGCTGCCGAGATGATCGACGGGCTCCTCTTCCCCGGCGGCGAAGCCTGGCAGGAGGCCTGGAAGCTCGATCCCAAGCTGCCGCTCTACTCCTTCGACGACCTGCACCCGTCGAAGACCGGGTCCTATCTCGTCGCCCTGGTCATGTACGAGCAGATCTACAGGAAATCCCCCATCGGGCTGCCGTCCCAGCTCAAGCTCCGCGACGGCACGAAGCTCAAGATCCCGGCGCAGCAGGCCAGGCTGCTCCAACAGGCCGCGGTCGAAGCCAACAAGAGGTTCGCCCGGCAGTAGCTCCTCCAGCAGGAAGACCGGGCTGTCCCGGTTTTCCCCGCGCGTAGCGTCCTTGATTGTGGAAGAATGCGCTGGAAGGCTCGTCCCGCGATGCGCCGATGGTCTGGGACGGGCCTGCGCTCCCTCATGTCCCCCAAGTTCGAAAGGAGACCCGTTCATGTCGGAAGATCGCCCGCCCGAGCATGATCCATCCGTCCCAATCGAGGATGACGAGCGCACACCCTCCGGCGAGGTAAGCCGGAGATCCTTCCTGCGCTGGAGCGCCCTCGCGGGTGCCGGCGCGACCATGGCAGGAGCCCTCCCCGGCTCCGCCAATGCCGAAGGCCCTAGAACCGTCGCCGAACCGGCCCAGGAGATCGTGGAGGCCACCATCGCCCAGCTCCAGGCCGCCATGGAGCGCGGCGGTCTCCGGTCGCAGGACCTCGTCAACTTATACCTGGAGCGCATCCGGACGCTGGACCAGCGAGGCCCCAACGTCAACTCGGTCATCCAGATCAACCCGGAAGCCAGGAAGATCGCCAAGGCACGGGACAAGGAGCGCAAGGACGGCAACGTGCGCGGCCCGCTCCACGGCATCCCCATCCTTCTCAAGGACAACATCGACACCGGCGACCAGATGATGACGACCGCGGGCTCTCTCGCCCTGGTCGGCGACCCCGCTCCGCAGGACGCCACCGTGGCCGCGCGCCTCCGGGCGGCCGGCGCGGTCATCCTGGGCAAGGCCAACCTGAGCGAATGGGCGAACTTCCGCGGCTTCGCCTCGTCGAGCGGCTGGAGCGGCCTGGGCGGCCAGACGCGCAACCCGTACGTCCTCGACCGCAATCCCTGCGGCTCCAGCTCGGGCTCGGCCGCCGCCGTGTCGGCGAACTTCGCGTCGGTCTCCCTCGGCACGGAGACGGACGGCTCCATCGTCTGTCCCGCCTCGCTCAACGGCGTGGTGGGCATCAAGCCGACCGTGGGCCTGACCAGCCGTGCCGGCGTGATCCCCATCTCCCACAGCCAGGACACGGTCGGACCCTATGGCCGCACCGTGGCCGACGCCGCCGCGGTGCTCGGCGCCCTGGTCGGGGTCGACCCCCGCGATCCGGCCACCGCCGGCAGCGCCGGCCACTTCCACACCGACTACACCCAGTTCCTCGACGCCCACGGCCTGGACGGCGCCCGCATCGGCGTCATGCGCAACGGCGTCACCGGTTACAGCGTCCAGACCGATACCATCTACGAAGCCGCTCTCGCAGCCATGGCGGACGCCGGCGCCGTGCTCATCGACCCCGCCGACCTCCCCTCCATGGACGAGCTCCTGACCGATCAAGCCGAGATCATCGTCCTGATCTGGGAGTTCAAACGCGACCTGAACGCCTACCTCGCGACCCGCACGGGCGTGCCGGTCCACACCCTCGCCGATGTCATCGAGTTCAACCTCGATCACGCCGAGCAGGAGCTGAAGTGGTTCGGACAGGAGCTCCTCGAGCTGGCCGAGCTGGAGATCTTCACCGAGCAGGAATACATCGATGCCCTGGAGCGCAGCCACCGCCTGTCCCGTGACGAGGGGATCGACGCCGCCCTGGCGGCGAACGACCTGGACGCCCTGGTCGCGCCCACGGGCTCGCCCTCCTGGCCCATCGACCTGGTCAACGGCGACCACTTCCTCGGCGCCAGCTCCTTCCCGGCGGCCATGGCCGGCTATCCGATCATCAACGTCAACGCGGGCAACGCCTTCGGGGTGCTGCCGGTCGGCATCAGCTTCATGGGCACCGCCTACAGCGAGCCCACGCTGATCAAGATCGCCTCGGGCTTCGAGAGCGTGACGCACGCGCGGCGCGTGCCGAGGTTCCTCCCCACCATGCCGCTGCCCACGGGCGACGATTCCCTGGTCCGGGCATCGCTCACCTTCAGGGCTCAGCGGATCCGGCAGTTGAAGGAGCGGCTCCGGAGCTCCTCGAAGCTGTCCGGCGTCCGCCCGCGGTTCATCTGATCCAGCTTGCCGGCGCGGGAGCCCTCCCGCGCCGGTCTCATTCCATGCAGACTGCGCTATAGTTCCTCAACTCTCCTCCGGGAGCGACAGAGCGAATGACGACCACGTCTGGCGAGGTGGATACCCGCACGCTGGAGACCTCGACCGCCCTTGCGGCGATCGAGCGCGAGCGCTTTCGCTCGTACTCGCCGCTGGTGCGGAACCTCCACTGGCTCGCGGCCGCCCTGGTCGTCCTCTACAGCGTGCTCGCTCCGGGCGCCGACCGGATGGTCCTCTGGTCCCTGGCAGGCGCCATGATGCTCTATACCCTGGCGCTCCACTCGCGGCTCTTCGCCGGCCTCCCCGTGGATCGCCGCATGCGGGTCGAGTCGCTGCTCGACCTCGCCTGGATCACCGCCGTGATCCTGTTCTCGGGAGCCACCCGCAGCCCGCTGTTCTTCCTCTACTACCTGGTGATCTACGCCAGCACGCCGACGGTGAGCCGGCGCGAGACCTACGGCAAGGCCAGTGCGGCGACCATCCTGGCCATGGGAGTGGTCTACGCGGACCCTTGGGAATCCGTGGCGAACCTGGTCTGGCCGCTCATGGGGCTCTGGCTGGTGACCTACTTCTTCGCGGAGTCCGGCAGCCTGGGCGCCAGCCTCCAGCGTTCGCTCTACCTCGCCGCCCATACGGACGCCCTGACCGGGCTGCCCAACCTGCGACACTTCACTGCCATGTCGGACCTGCGGGGCAAGCTGGAAAAACCCTACACGATCGTGATGGTGGACGCCGATCATCTGAAGCGGGTCAACGACACCTACGGACACGCGCACGGCAACGAGCTCATCCGCACCGTCGCGGAAGCTTTGCGGAGCGCGGCGCGCGGCGACGACCTCTGTTCACGGATCGGCGGCGACGAGTTCATCGTCCGCCTGGAAGGCGCCACGCGGGAGGGCGGGCTCTCCTATTGCCGGAGAGTGCGTACCTACCTGACCGAACACCCGCTGCGGATCGAAGGGGTCATCCTGCAGGTCTCGGTCTCCATGGGCCTCGC
This sequence comes from Thermoanaerobaculia bacterium, assembly GCA_036277235.1. Taxonomy (GTDB): domain Bacteria; phylum Acidobacteriota; class Thermoanaerobaculia; order Multivoradales; family UBA5704; genus DATMER01. The sequence goes on from DASUNJ010000038.1 coordinate 7,549, forward strand.
CGCCTACCCCGAGCACGGCCGAACGCTTTCCGAGGTGACCGAAAGGGCCGACCAGGCGCTCTACGTGAGCAAGCGGGAAGGGCGCTCGCGCGATCACATCTGGGCGGCCTGAAAGGACCCAAAGGACGTAAAGGACCAAAAGGACGTAAAGGACAAAGACGTCCTTGATGTCCTTTTGGTCCTCTATGTCCTTTTGGTCCTTTTCCGCTTTGAGAGCAAGGTCCGGGTGGTGAGAGGATCTCCCACGCGGTAACTTACCGCCATGGAAACGATCGATCCCACCCAAGCCTGGAACGCTGTAGAAGCTCGGGACAGCCGGCTCGACGGCCGCTTCGTCTACGCGGTGTCCTCGACCGGCATCTACTGCCGGCCGTCCTGCCCGTCGCGCAGGCCGAGGCGGCAGGGCGTGTCTTTCTTCCCGGGTCCCGAGGATGCGGAACGGGCGGGCTTTCGAGCCTGCCGCCGCTGCCGTCCGCGGGCCGTGGGACCGACCGATCCCGAACGGTCGGTCGAGCGCGCCCGGGCCTGGCTGGAGGCCCATCTCGACGAGCCGGTCACGCTGGCCGAGCTCGGCGAGGCCGTGGGCTTGAGCCCCTGGTACCTGCAACGGACCTTCAAGCGCCTGACCGGCCTCACTCCCAAGGAGTACGCCAGCGCCCGCCGGCTGGAACGGCTGAAGACCCATCTCAAGAAAGGAGACGATGTGACCACCGCAACCTATGAAGCCGGCTACGGCTCCGGCAGCCGGGTATACGAGCAGTCCGACGCCCGCCTGGGCATGACCCCCGCCACCTATCGCCGCGGAGGCGAAGGCGCCACGATCCGCTACCGCATCGCCGACTCCCCTCTCGGACGGATGCTCGTCGGCGCCACCGACCGCGGCGTCTGCTCCGTGACCTTCGGAGCCTCCGACTCGGAGCTGGAAGCCGGCCTGCGCAAGGAGTACCCGAACGCGGACCTCGAACGGAGAGACGATCAGGAGTTGGAGGGCTGGACCTCCGCGATCGTCCATCACCTGGAGGGCCCCATGGGGGAGACTCCGCGCCTGGCTCTGCCTCTGGACGTGAGGGCCACCGCGTTCCAGTGGAGAGTGTGGAAGGCGCTCCAGGAGATCCCCCGCGGCGAGACCCGCTCCTACGGCGAGATCGCGGCTTCGCTCGGAAAGCCGAGCGCCGCCCGCGCCGTGGCCCGAGCCTGCGCCAGCAACCGGGTGGCGCTCGCGGTCCCCTGCCACCGGGCCATCCGGGGAGATGGAGACACCGGCGGCTACCGCTGGGGCGAGGAGCGAAAGCGGCGGATTCTGGAGCTGGAGAGCCGGGCGCAGTGAAGCTCCCGGCCCCGCCGGATTTCGACTTCGCCTGGACCCTCGGCTTCCTCGCCGCACGCGTTGTCCCATCCCTGGAAGGGGTGGAGGACGGCGAGTATCGCCGGAGCCTGCGGGTGGACGGCCAGCCCGTGACGCTGGCCGTCCGTTTTCTTCCGGGGGAGCTGACGGTCCGCTCGTCCCCTCGATTGCCCCCTCGCGAGCTGCGCCGCCTGGTCACCCGGATGTTCGACCTGGACGTGGACCTCAGCGCCTTTCACGCTCTGGCCTCCGGCGATCCCCTGCTGCGGGATCTCGTGGCAAAGCGCCCCTGGATCCGTCTCCCCCAGTACCTCGATCCCTTCGAGGGCACCGTGCGGGCGATCCTCGGCCAGCAGGTGAGCCTGGCCGCGGCGAGCACCATGGTGGACCGTCTCGTCCGCAGGGTAGGCGATCCGGCTCCTGATTCTTTCCTGGCCTTTCCCCGTCCCGAAGCCGTGGCAGCGCTCGGAACGCAGGGTCTCCTCGAGCTCGGGCTGACCCGCGCCAAGGCGGCGGCGCTCCACGGTCTGGCTTTGGCCGACCTGGATTGGGACCACCTGCGGAGCGCCCCGGCCGAGCAGGCCGAAGCCGAGCTCGACGCCCTGCCCGGCATCGGACCCTGGACCGCCTCCTACGTCCGCATGCGCACGCTCGGAGACCGGGACGCCTTCCCGGCCGCGGATCTCGGAGTGATCAAGGCGCTCCGAGCGTTGCTCCCCGAGCCGCCAACCCCAAGCCGGATCGCCGCCCTGGCCGAGTCCTGGCGGCCCTGGAGGGCATACGCGACCCTCCACCTCTGGCACTCACTCGGCTGACTTGCGTTCCTGGGCCAGCATCCGGGCGATCCAGCGGGTCTTCGGGAAGTGGTCGGTGGCGATGACGATCCCGATCGTGATCGGCACTCCGAGCAAAGCGCCGGGGACTCCCCATACCCAGCCCCAGAAGACGATCGAGGCCAGCACGACCACGGGCGAAAGCGCCAAAAGCTTCCCCTGGATCAGGGGGTCGGCGTAATTGCCGCACAGGAGTTGGAGCAGAGCCATGCCGATCAGGACGGCCAGCGGGCGCCCCAAGCCGTCGAACTGAATCAGGGCGAACAGGACGGGCGGGATCACCGCCACCGCCGAGCCGATCGTCGGGATGTAGTTGAGGAGGAAGGCCAGCAGCCCCCAGACCAAGGCGAAGTCGAGGCCCATCACCAGGGAAAAGAGCCACACCGACACCCCCTGGAGCAGGGCCGCCACGGTGCGCGCCCACAGGTAGCGCTGATACTTCGAGACAATCGTCTCCACCGTTTCGATCAGGTGCCGGCCCTTGCCCTCGCCGAACGCCCCCTGCGCCTTGCGCCGGAAGCTGCGGACCTCGTGCAGGCCGAGGATCGCCAGGGCCAGGATCAGGAGGATCAGGCTGACCGACGAAACGGCCGTCCCAGCGGCTCTCCGGGCGAGCCCCGAGCCGCCCGTCTCCTGCGTCCCGAGGTCGATACCATAGCCTCGCGCCCAGGCCTGAACCTGTTGATAGACCGCCTGCAGCCGCGGCGCGTATTCCGAAGAGCGCTCGGCCACCGTCTGGCCCGTCCACCAGAGAGCCGCGACGAAGAGCCCGACGACCACCAGCAGCACCAGCACGGCAGCCACAAAGCTGACCCCGCTGGGAAGGCGCTCTTCGAGCTTCCGCTGGAGGGGCCAGACAAGCGCGATGAGAAGCACCGCGAAAGCGACCGGCATGGTCGCCACGGCGCTCCACTTGAGGAACGCAATCACCAGCACGACCGCGACCACCGCCAGCAGCCGCGCCCGTACCCGCCCCTGCTCCGGCTCAGGATTCTCTTCCTGCTGCCGTCCACGCCGCGCAATCTCGCGTTCCATGCGCACCTCCATCCCGAAAGGAGGCACGTGCAAGGTTCATGCAGCATCCTTGAAGGGGAGGCGAATGCCATGAGCGAAGCAAGGAATGAGGCGCTCTCACGCCTTGATGAATGCGACCACGGTTCGGACCACTGCATAGACGATCACGCCGCCGAGCAGCAGCTTCAGACCTTGGAAGGCGAGGACGAACAGCGAGCCGAACAGGCCGATCGCGAACAGCGCGACGCCGATCTGGATTAGGAAGATCCGGCGCCAGCGCGGGCTCACCTGCCAAGCTCGAATGCGCCAGGCGGCCTTGACTTCCGCGAGCGTCACGCTCTCCTGCGCCTGCGCCCGGAGGACCATGTGGATCACTCCGCCCATGAAGAGGGCGAATCCGATCACTCCCGCCGTAATCGTGACCGCGAGGATCGGGCCGTCATGCGCCGCGACCCAGGCGTGCAGGCGCTGCATGGGAGGGAGAGCCTCTCCGATTGCGATCACGATCAGGGTCAGAATCAAGTTGCGGACCATCAGAAGGACGTCCCGCAGCTTGCTCCTCGGGGCGGGAGGGGCTGCCGGCTGCTCCACCGGCGCCGGTTCCGGTTGCGGCAGCCCTTCCGCGGGCTCTTCCACCGGGACCTTCTGCCGGAGATTCGCCCGCTGGATTGCGCGGATGAAGACGATGAGGAGATAGTTCAGCGCCAGCCACCCGGCGGCAACCCGGAGCATCAGGACGAGATTGCGGAGGTGACCCTCCGATCCCTCCGCGTCGAGGAACCAGAGGAAGGCCACGATCAGGGCTACCCAGACCAGAAGGTAAACGAGACCCCAGCGGGACACCGGGCTCATCCCCGGCTCGATCGCCCCCTGCTCGCGAGGGAGGGCCAGAGCGATCATGGCCGAGCTCCAGCGCACCATCACA
>DASUNJ010000039.1:0-9856 GCA_036277235.1 Thermoanaerobaculia bacterium
GTTACAACGTTGCCCTGGTCTCGCTGGACCTGACCGCGGTGCTTCTGGACAAGGGAGAGACGCTGGCAGCTCGCAAGCTCGTCGAGCAGACGATCACGATCTTCCGCTCGCGGCGGATCGCCCGCGAGTCCCTGGCGGCACTGCTCCTTCTCCAGCGTTCCCTGGATTCGGATCGCAGCTCTGCCGGGCTGCTCCAGACGGTGCGGGCGTATCTGAAGCGCCTGGAGACCCGGCCGATCTAGTCCTCTTTGCCGAAAGCTTCTCTCAGGATCGCCTGGATCTTCTTTTCCAGCTTCGAAACGTCCAGATCCTCTTCCGGAGCTTCCATCTCCCGGGCTTCATAGCCCAGGCGATGGAAACGCTCGAGCAGGTTGGTCACGACCTGGGTCTGGCCGTCCTCCGGATCGTCGAAATCCGGTCCGGCGTCCGCCCCGGGATCTCCATTCAGCTCACTCAAGACCCTGATGGCCTCGTCCGGATCGAGATCCTCCTCCCCCTCCAGGATCCGGCCGATGGACCCGGAGGTCCACCCGAGCCTGCGCTCGAGCTCCTCTTCCGACAGCCCGGAGACTTGCATGGAGGTCGCCAGCAAATCCGCCATCCACCGGGCCCGATCTTCCGCCATGTCTGGAGTTTATGCCTATTTTCGGAGCGGCGTCTCCCAGAGCGGCTCGTCCTCGCCGAAGATCCGAGCCAGGTGGCGGGCGAGGACGAACAGGAAGTCGGAGAGCCGGTTGAGGTAGCGCAGGACCTCGGTCGGCACGTCCTCCTCCCGCGCGAGGCGGAGCACGATCCGCTCGCAGCGCCGGCAGACCGTGCGCGCCACGTGGCCGAGCGCCGAGAACCGCCCGCCTCCCGAGAGCACGAACGAGCGCAGCGGCGGCAGCTCCTCGTTCCAGCGGTCCATGGTCTCTTCCAGCCAGCCGATGCGCTCCGCAGTGATCGGGTTCTTGACCCGGCCGGCGTGCTGCGGAGGGGTGGAGAGGGTGCTGCCCAGATCGAAGAGGTCCTGCTGCACCCGGTGGATGTGGCCGACGATCTCCACATTCTCCTCGGATTCAGCGAGAGCGGCGCGCAGCATCCCGAGCACGGACTGCAGCTCGTCCACCGTGCCGTAGCTCTCGATGCGCAGCGAGTCCTTGGGGACGCGCTCCCCCCCGACCAGGTCGGTCATCCCCTCGTCGCCCGTGCGGGTATAGACCTTGTGGATTCTCATTGGACCGGCGCGCCGTCGAGCTTGTAGATCCGCCCCCGCTTCATGACGAAGGCGACGCGCTCCGTGGCGGTGATGTCGGCGAGGGGATCGCCCGGCACGGCCACGATGTCCGCCTCCTTGCCGGCTTCCAGGGTGCCGGTCAGCCGCGAGATCCCCAGCAGCTCGGCCGCCGAGGCGGTGCCGGCCCGCAGGGCGGCGGCCGGGGTCATGCCGTGGTCCACCATGAGCTTGAACTCTTTGGCATTGATGCCGTGCGGGCTCACGCCCGAGTCGGTGCCGAAGGCGATCTTGACGCCCATCTTGATGGCCTTGCGGAACATGTCCGAGCGCTTGGACATGGCGGCCCGGGCCTTCTCGGCGATCTCCGGCGGGTACTTGCGCTCCGGCGAGGTCACGTACTCGCCGGCGAGCAGAGTGGGGACCAGCCAGGTGCCGCGCTCCTTCATCATGCGCAGGGCCTCGTCGTCGAGGAAGGAGCCGTGCTCGATGGAGTCGATGCCGGCGCGGATCGCGACCTTGGCTCCTTCGGCGCCGTGGGCATGGGCCGCGGTCTTCTTGCGCAGCCGGTGCGCCTCCTCGACGATCGCGTTCATCTCGTCCTGGGTGAGCTGCGGGGTGTCCACCTCGTCGGCCAGGGAGAGCACGCCGCCGGTAGCACAGACCTTGATCACGTCGGCGCCGTACTTGACCTGGAAGCGGACCGCGTCGCGGAACTGGTCCGGGCCGCTGGCGATGCCCTGCTCGGGGCCCGGTTCGGGGCCGAAGGTCTCGTAGGGGAAGCCGGTCGCGTCGCAGTGGCCGCCTCGAGCGCCGAGGGATTTGACCGCCACGAGCATCCGCGGCCCGGCGATGATCCCGTCACGGGAGGCGTTGCGAAGGCCGATGTCGACATAATCCCCGGAGCCCACGTCGCGGATCGAGGTAAAGCCGGCCATCAGGAGGTTGCGGGCATAGGCCGTGGCGCGGATCGCCACCTCGGGGACGGTCCGCCGCAGGCCGGCCATGGCCGCCGCGGTCCAGTCGTCCTCGGATTCGCCCGACACGTGAGTGTGGGCGTCGATCAGCCCCGGCAGGAGGGTGGCATCACCGAGGTCGACGACCCGCGCCCCGGCGGGCACCTGCAGCCCGGAGCCCACGGCCTTGATCTTTCCCCCCTCGACGATCACCACGGCGTCGCGGATCGTCGAGTCCCCCCTCCCCGAGAACAGCCGCGCCGCCTTGAGCGCGACGACCTCGGTTTTCGGCGCGGTCTCTTGCGCCAGCCCGAGAGCGGGCAGCGCGAGCACGGCCAGAGCCAGAATGCGGAGCTTCATAGCGGGCCTCCCAAAGGAGGCTGCATCCTACCAGCGATGGCAACGCAGCCTTTCATCGAATGACATTTTCTCCTCGATTTCCGTCTCTTCCTGTTCAGAGCTTTTTCAAGGATACGGAGGTCTCTTGGAGAACATATGCCACAAGGAGCTTCACAAGATCGAATCTGCCCTGCGGTCCTGCATGGATCGGGCGGTGCCCTGGGCCGGAGAGGTTTTCCGCTCTGCCGCGCCCAAGTACGCGGGCACCAGGGACATGACGACCGGCCTGGGGAGTGCCCGCGCCGGAGGCCGCTGGAATCCGGAGGGAAGCTTCCCGACCGTGTACGCCAGCCTCGAGCCGGAGACCGCCATGTCCGAGTCGCTCGCCACCTTCCGGTACTACGGCTGGGCGCTGCACAGCGCCCTGCCCCGTCTGTTCCGCGCCATCCACACCGAGCTCGCCTCGGTTCTGGACCTGCGGGAGCTCCCGCCGCGCCATCCGCTCCACGGTTGGATGGAGAGAGCGCTGGAGGAAGACTGGAGAGCCCTCCAGAGCCGCGGTTGGGAGTCCACCTCCCAGGCGATCGGGCGCGCAGCCTACACAGCCGGCCTGGAAGGGCTCCTCGTCCCCTCTCATGTCTCTCCGGGAGGAGGCAACCTCGTGGCCTTCCCCGATCGGCTCAGAGCCGGCAGCCGAATCCAGGCGCTTTAGAGGGTCATGCAATTTTTCATGTATTTTTGCTTGACGAGATGGAGGAACACTTCTAGAATGGGTGCCATGAAGGGACAGCAGAAAAACCACCGCCTTGCCGCTCCGAGCGCTCCGAGGACCCTGAAGGAGATCCGGGAGGGTACGGGTCTGACCCAGCCCGAGCTCGCGCGGCTCATGGGGCTCTCCACTCGGTGGGTCGCCGCTCAGGAGACCGCACCCGTGGACCCGACTGCTGACCGCCGGGTCTCAGAGGTCGTCCGGCTCCTGGACTCCCTCACTCAGGTGGTGCAGCCCGCGGCCATACGCGGCTGGCTCGCCGCTCCCAATCCGGCCTTTGAAGGACTCAAGCCCATCGAGGTCGTGGAGCGAGGCGAGATCGACCGCCTCTGGCAGATGATCTTCTACATGGAATCCGGAGTGGCTTCTTAGGGTTCCGGCTCGATCCGCGAGGTCTTCGCCGCGCCCTGGCTCTCCGGGAGGGTGTCGCCGCCGATCAGGAACCAGCCGGTGGCGATCACGGAGAGCATCAGCAGGAGGGTCACCGCCAGGAGCAGCAGGGCCCAGCGGCGGTCGCCGTCCTCGGGCTCCTCGGAGCGGGGACGCGGCGCGGACGGGAAGGGGGTCACGGCCGCGTTCTCCGGATGGAAACCGGTTACGGCCCTGAGGCCGGATGCCGGGTTCGCCGACACCGCTCGCGCCCGCCCGGCGTGCCGCAGGGCCTCGGCCATTTCCGCCGCGCTCTTGTAGCGCGCGGCCGGGTCCGGGAACGTCGCCCGCGCCAGCACCTTGAGCAACGGATCGCGGCCGTTCGTGCCCACCACCCCGCCGCCGCTCTTGAGACGGCTCGCGAAGGTCAGACGGCGCAGCAGCGAGCCCACCGCGTAAAGATCGCTCTGCGGCGCCAGCGGCTCGCCCGCGAGCTGCTCCGGCGGCAGCGCCGTGAGCGGCTCGAACACGAGCTGCGTCAGGCCGAAGCCGGTCAGCACCACCTGCCCCTCGGACGTCACCAGCACTGAGTCCTCCCCGATGTGCCGGTGCAGCAGCCCCTCCGCGTGCGCCTCCGCCAGGATGTCCAGGATCTGGCAGCCCCAGTCGATGAGCTGCCCGCGGTCCGGCCGGGCCCCCTGCGCCAGCAGCTCGTGCAGGGTCTGCCCCTCCACCGCTTCGAAGGCGATGAGCAGCGAGCCTTCATGCTCGGTCACTTCGAAGAGGGCGGGCAGGCCGCGGTGGTAAATCCGCGTGAGGGCCGCCGTCTCTTCGAGAAGAATTTCCCAGGGGGTGATCTCCTGGCACAGGCCGGGACGGGACGGAGGGATCACCTTGAGGACGGCCGTCCTGTCGCTCCTCGTGTCGAGCGCTAGGTATGCCATTCCGAACGGAGCCGGGCCGAGATCTTCGAGCACATCGTAGGGCCCGATGTCCTGGCTGCCCGCGGTGACCGGTGTCGAGTGCATGGTCAGGGCTCGTTCGCTCATCGTTGGACGGTCGTGCAAGTTTCGTGCATGCTCGCCCCGCCGGATGGTTTCATATAGAAGCAGTGCCGGCCGGGTCGGCGAAGGGGACAGAATGCGGATCGGAGTCATGTCGGACACCCACAACCTGCTGCGGCCCCGTGTTCTGGAGCTGCTCGCCGGCTGCGAAAGGATCCTCCACGCGGGGGACGTGGGCGGATTGGAGATCCTGGACCAGTTGCGCCAGGTCGCGCCCGTGGCTGCCGTGCGGGGCAACACGGATACGGGCCCGACCGCGGCGGAGCTGCCGCCGGCCCTGGCGGGCGATCTGGACGGCCTTCCCTTCCGCATGGTCCACAGCCGGGAGGAGATCGATCCGGCCTGGCCGCGGAAGCTGCGGCTGATCGTCTTCGGCCACTCCCACCGGCCGGAGCTGGAGTGGCGCGGAGACTGCCTGCTCTTGAACCCCGGTGCGTGCGGTCCGCGGCGCTTCCATCTGCCGCTGACCATTGCGATCCTCACCGTCGTCGACAACCGGATCGTGCCGGAGATTCTGGCCTTATAAAACCTGGGGCGCCACCGCAAGGTGGCGCCCCCATGGAAGATCAAACCTCGATCGGATCTGCTAGTCGCAGAGGAACGACTCCGGGATCGTCCCGTCGTAGCAGTAGGGCAGCGGCGGGTTCTGGCTCCAGAAACCGTTGTCCTCGCACTGGAAGCCCATGCCGCCGTTGTAGTTGTAGGCGCAGAGGTAGTCGCACACCTGGGCGACCGTCTGGCACAGCGGCGACGGACGGCGCGGGAACCACTGGTGCACGCCGTTGAACTTCACGCAGCCGAAGACGTCTCCATTGTGGTACACCTCGTCGTCGCCGTTGAAGTCGTTGCCGGGGCCGCAGGCAGGGAGCGAGGATGTGCACGCCGCGGTGTAGAAGTAGTTCGGGTCGGTGATCTGCTGACCGTCGCAGTAGGTGTTCCCAGGAGCGCCGCAGCAGACCGGCGAGCCGCAATCCGTGCAGACGCACTGACCGCCCTGGCAGGTGCGGTGACCGTCCCCGCCACAAGCGGTTCCGTCCGGACCACAGCCGTTGACCGTGACCGTGGCAGTGCTGCTGTCGTCCAGGCCGCAGTCGTTCGCAACCCGCACCCAGTAGCTGGTCGTGGAGGCCGGAGACACCAGCAGGGTATCGCCGGTACCGCCAGGCACCGGGTTGGAGGTGTCGAAGGCCGTGCCCTCGTACCATTGGTAGGAGAGAGAGGTGCCGCTCGCCCCGACCGAGAGGACCGTGAAGCCGCCCTGGAAGATGGTCGCCGACTGCGGCTGCGCCTCGATGCCCGGCGGGATGCAGATGTCCTCCTCCTCCACCGTGACGGTGGCGCCGGCGCTGTTCCTGAGACCGCAGGCGTTGGAGATCCGGACCCAGTAGCTGGTGGTCGTGGAAGGTGAGACCGTGACGGACGCACCGGTGCCGTTCGGGACCGGGATGGACGTGTCGCCCACCGGACCCCGGTACCACTGGTAGAAGAGCGGCGAGGTCCCGGAGGCGCCGGCGCTGAGCGTCACCGACTGCCCGGCCGCGATGGTGACGGATTGCGGCTGGGTTGAGATGGAGACCGGCACGCAGATGGGGCTCACCGTGACGGTGGCGGTCGGGCTATCGTCGGAGCCGCAGGCGTTGAACGCCTGCACCCAGAAGCTCGCCGTGGTCGAGGGCGTCACGAGGATGGAATCGGCGATGCCCTCCTGCAGGAGGTTGGACGTGTCGCCGCTGGTGCCGCGGTACCACCGGAACGACGGAGAGGTGCCGCTCGCCGCGGTCGAGAGGGTGGCCGACTGCCCCGCCTGGATGGTGACCGATTGGGGCGGCGTGAGGATCTGCGGAGCCACACAGACAGGCGGCTGCTGGCACGACCAACCGTCCGGAATCGTCCCGTCATAGCAATCCGGGAGGGGCGGGCTCTGGTTCCAGACGCCGTTCCGGTCGCACATGAAACCGCTGCCGTCGTTGTAGTGCGTGCTGCAGAGGAATCCGCAGACCGCGCTCACTTCCTGGCAGCGCGGCGAGGGCCGGCGCGGATACCACTGATGGGTGCCGTTGGCCTTCACGCACCCCAGGACGTCCCCATCGTGGTACACCGTGTTGGCACCGTCGAAGTCGTTGGCGGCAGTGCAGGCCGGCAGGGTGGACGTGCAGATGCCGGTGTAGCCGGTGTTGGGATCGAGGTATGCCTGGCCGTCGCAGTAGCTGTTCCCGCCGGCACCGCAGCACACACCCGACGCGCAGTTCGTGCAGACACACTGGCCTTCGCGGCAGGTGCGATTGCCGTCCCCGCTGCAGGCCATGCCTTCCGAGCCGGGAAGGTCGCAGGAGATGAGGGTCACGGTCGCGAGGTTGCTGTCGGTGCTGCCACAGTCGTTCGAGACCCGCACCCAATAGCTGGCCGTCGAGCCCGGCGTCACCACGACCGACGGACCGGTGCCGTTCGGGACAGGGTTCGAGGTCGAGCCGACCGGGCCTTCATACCACTGGTAGGACGGCGAGGTCCCGGTCGCGGTGACCGCGAGCGTCGCCGACTCACCCGGAACGATGCTCACCGATTGCGGCTGCCCCGTCCCCAGAATGGCAGGTGGAGTGCAGACGGTGACCGTCGCAGCGCTGCTGTCGAGGATGTCGCCGCAGCTGTTCGAGATCCGCACCCAATACTTCGCCGGCGAGCTTGGCGAGACCGTGAACGACGGTCCGGTTCCGCCCGGGACAGGGTGCGACGTATCGCCGGCCTCGCCTTCATACCACTGATAGAACAGCGGGGCTCCCGTCGCGCTGACCGCGAGCGTCGCCGACTGACCCGCGGAGATGCTCACCGATTGCGGCTGCCCCGTGATGCTCGGCAGCGTGCAGACGGTGACCATCGCAGCGCTGCTGTCGAGGATGTCGCCGCAGCCGTTCGAGACCCGCACCCAATACTTCGTGGTCGAGCCCGGCGTCACTTCGATCGCTGGACCGGTACCGCCCGGGACGGGACGGGACGTATCGCCGGCCTCGCCTTCAAACCACTGGTAGGACAGCAAGGTTCCCGTCGCGCCGACCGAAAGCACCGCCGGCTGGCCCGGCTTGATGCTCACCGCCTGCGGCTGCCGGGTGAGGCTCGGCCCGGTGCAGAAGACGGTCACCTCGGCGGCGCCGCTGTCGACCGAGTTGCAGTCGTTCCTGACCCGCGCCCAATAGCTCGTCTTCGTCCTCGGCGTCACGACGACCGACGGGCCGGTACCGCCCGGGACGGGGTGGGACGTATCGCCGGTCTGGCCTGCATACCACTGGTAGGACAGCGAGGTCCCCGTTGCGCCGACCGTGAGCGTCGCCGGCTGGCCGGCCTCGATCGTCACCGCTTGCGGCTGCGCGGTGATCGCCGCCGGCTGGTTGACCGTGACGGTCGCGGTAGCGCTCGGGACCTGGCCCTGAGAGTTGCTGACCAGGACCCAGTAGTCGGTGGTGCTGCTCGGGCTGACCTGGAGGGACGGGCCCGTCGCAGCCGGGATCGTTTGCGTCTGGTTGGGGCTCTTCCCGATGAACCATTGATAGGAGAGAGGGTTCTGGCCCTGGCCGGATGCCGTCACGGTCAGGGTGGCGGATTGCCCGACGCAGATGGTCGTCGACTGCGGCTGAGTCCCGATCGAAGGCCCCGGCGACGTGTTGGACCGGCAGGTATTCGCCTGGTTGTTGTAGATGCCCCCGCAGTCCGGTTCGAAGCCGACCCCGACCAGGGAGTAACCGGGCGGACAGGAGCCGCAGGTGACCAGGGTCGTACCCTGGACCTTCTCGCAGCTCGCCCGGTTGTTCAGGAACTCGTTCGGGCAGTTGCTGGCATCCGGTTTCAGGGCCGACACAAAGTAGCCCGTCGGGCAGGTGGTGCCGCAATGGGAGAAATCACCGTTCGTCAGCCGGCAATCCACCCGGTTGTTCCTGAACTCATTCGGGCAGTCGGCCGGGTCCGAGTTCAGCGCATTCACGTGGTAACCCGCCGGGCAGGTGAGGCCGCACGTGGAGAGGGCCCCTCCTTTCACCTGCCGGCAATCCACCCGGTTGTTCAGGAACTCGTTCGGGCAGTCGGCCGGGTCCGAATTCAACGCATCCACGTAGTAATTCGCCGGGCAGGTGAGGCCGCACGTGGAGAGGGCCTCGCCGCTCACCTGCCGGCAATCGACCTTGTTGTTCTTGAAGAGGCTGCCCGAGCAGTTGACGGCGTCCGAGCTCAACGCATCCACGTAGTAGCCCGCCGGGCAGGAGAGGCCGCATGTGGAGAGGGATGCTCCGTTCACCTGCCGGCATTCCACCTCGTTGTTCTGGAACTCGTTTGAGCAGTTGACGGGATCCGGTTTCAGGGACGCCACGTAGTAGCCCGCCGGGCAGGAGGTGCCGCATTGGAAGAGGGATCCGCCACTCACCTTCCGGCAATCCACCCGGTTGTTCAGGAATTCGTTCGAGCAGTTGAGGGGATCCGGTCTCAGGGCCGACACGGAGTAGCCCGCCGGACAGGAGGTGCCGCACATGGAGAAGAAGTCACCGCTCACCTGCCGGCAATCCACTCGATTGTTCTTGAAGAGGCTGCCCGAGCAGTTGAGGGGGTCCGGATTCAAAGCATTTACGTAGTAGCCCGCCGGGCAGGTGATGCCGCACGTGGAGAGGGATGCCCCGCTCACCTGCCGGCATTCCACCTCGTTGTTCTGGAACTCGTTCGGACAGTTGAGGGGGTCCGATTGCAAAGCATTTACGTAGTAGCCCGCCGGGCAGGCGGTGCCGCATTGGAAGAGGGACCCGCCGCTCACCTTCTGGCAATCCACCCGGTTGTTCAGGAACTCGTTCGAGCAGTTGGCGGGATCCGATCTCAGGGCCGACACGGAGTAGCCCGCCGGACAGGAGGTGCCGCACATGGAGAAGGAGTTCCCGCTCACCTGCCGGCAATTCACCCGGCTGTTCTTGAACTCGTTCGGGCAGTTGGAGAAATCCGCTCTCAAGGCATCCACGTAGTAGCCGGCCGGGCAGGAGGTGCCGCACGTGGAGAGGGATGCTCCGCTCACCTGCCGGCAGTCCACGCGGTTGTTCTTGAAGTCGTTGCGGCAGTTGGAGGCATCCTGTCTCAATGCATCCACGTAGTAGCCCGTCGGGCAGGAGAGGCCGCATGTGGA
>DASUNJ010000040.1:0-6022 GCA_036277235.1 Thermoanaerobaculia bacterium
GGCCGGCCGGCTGGCCCGCCACCTCCGCTGGTGGGGTGTGGGACCGGAGGTGGCGGTCGGCATCTGTCTGGAGCGCTCCGCCGAAGTGATCGTCGCCCTGCTTGGAGTCCTCAAGGCGGGTGGGGCCTATGTGCCGATGGACCCGTCCGCACCGGCGGAGCGCCTGGCTTTCATGGTCCGGCACAGCGGGATGGCCGTAGCGCTGACCTCGGACGAACTGACCCCCCTGCTGCCGCCGAGCCTGCCGGCGCTGGGGATCGGCGACTCCGTGCCCGAGGCGGTGATCGGCGAGGATCTGGCGTTCGCGGCCCCACCGGAGAGCGCGGCCTATGTGATCTACACCTCGGGCTCCACCGGCCGGCCCAAAGGTGTCGTGGTCGAGCACCGGCAGATCGCGAGCTACCTGGGCGGCGTGCTGGAGCGCCTGGACCTGCCCGACGGCGCAAGCTATGCCACGGTCTCGACCTTCGCGGCCGATCTCGGCAACACCGTGATCTTCGCCGCCCTTGCCACGGGCGGCTGCCTCCACGTGGTCGCCCAAGAGCGGGTCGCCGACGGTGAGCGGCTAGGGGACTACTTCGAGCGCTTTCCGGTGGACTGTCTGAAGATCGTCCCTTCGCACCTCGCCGCGTTGCTGGAGTCGTCGCGACCGGAGCGGGTGCTGCCACGGCGCCTGCTGGTCCTTGGCGGCGAGGCGTCCCAGTGGCGGGACCTCGAACGGATCGGCCGCCTCGCTCCGGGTTGCCGCGTGCTAAACCACTACGGCCCGACCGAGACGACCGTGGGGGTTACGACCTTCGAGCCGGCCCGCAGTATGGCGCCCCGGCGCTCGCCCAACCTGCCGCTCGGCCAGCCGATGGGGGACAGCCGCGCTTACGTGCTGGGACCGCGCGGCGTGCCCTTGCCGGCCGGCGTGCCGGGGGAGCTGTTCCTCGGCGGCAGTCATGTGTCGCGGGGATATCTGAATGCGCCCGACCTTGCCGCTGAGCGATTCCTCCCTGATCCGTTTACAGGTCAATCCGGGGATCGGATGTACCGGACCGGCGACCTGGTGCGGCGATTGCCTGAGGGGGACGTCGACTTCCTGGGCCGCATCGACCACCAGGTGAAGATCCGCGGCTTCCGGGTGGAGCTGCGCGAGATCGAAGCCGTGCTCGCGGAGCACCCGACGGTGCGCGAGACGGTGGTCATGGCGCGTGAGGACAGGCCCGGAGAACGCAACCTCGTCGCCTATGTAGTGACCGCGCCGGGCGGAGAGATCTCTCCCGCCGAGCTACGCGGCTTCCTGGCCGAGCGGCTCCCCGACTACATGCTGCCCGCTGCGTTCGTGGCGATCCCGGCGCTGCCGCTCACCGCCAACGGCAAGGTCGACCTCCGCAGCCTGCCCGAGCCGGCGCAGCCGGTCGACGACGCAGAGCAGGATGCGCCGCGCACCCCCGCCGAGGAGTTGCTGGCCGAGATCTGGGCCGGCGTCCTGGGACGCGAGCGGGTCGGCGTTCACGATGACTTCTTCACCTTGGGCGGCCATTCGCTGCTCGCCACCCGGGTGGTCTCGCGCATCCGCCAGGTCTTCCAGGCCGACCTGCCGCTGCGCAGCCTGTTCGAGGCGCCGACCGTGGCGGAGCTGGCCGGGCGGCTCGCTGCGGCGCGACGGCCGCAGCCCCTGCCGCCAATTCGGCCGGTGGCGCGGACCGGCGACCTGCCGCTCGGTTTCGCCCAGGAGCGGCTCTGGTTCCTCGACCAGCTCCTGCCCGGCCAGCCGGCGTACAACCTCCCCTATTTCGTGCGGCTGGAGGGGCGGCTCGAGGCGGCCGTCCTGGAACGGGCTCTCTCGGAGGTCGTTCGCCGCCACGAAATCCTGCGCAGCGTTTTCCCGGCCCGCGGCGGCCGGCCGGTCCAGGAGATCGCGCCGGCGCTCGCGCTTCCCCTCTGCCGGATCGACCTGCGGGGGCTGCCCGTCGAGGCCCGCCGTGAGGCGGTGGAGAGGCTCGTGGTGAGCGAGGCGCGCCGGCCGTTCGATCTGCAGCGCCAGCCGCTGCTGCGGGCGCGGCTCCTGGTCGCAGGCGAGGAAGAGAGCTTCCTGCTCCTGTCGATGCATCACATCGTGTCCGACGCCTGGTCGCGCGGAGTGCTCCTGCGCGAGGCGGTCGCGCTCTACGGCGCCTTCCTGGAGGGCCGGCCGTCGCCGCTCCCCGAGCCGTCGCTCCAGTACGTCGACTTTGCCGTCTGGCAGCGCGAGTGGCTGCAAGGGGAACGCCTGGAGCGGCACCTCGCCCACTGGCGCCACCGGCTGGAGGGGACGCCGTCCCGCCTGGACCTCCCGGTGGACCGACCGCGTCCGGCGCTGGCCACGTTCCGCGGAGCCGCCGAGAGGCGGGCGCTCCCGGCGGTGCTCGGTGAGCGTCTGAAGGGACTTGCGCGCCGCGAGGGGGCCACTCCGTTCATGGTCCTCCTGGCGGCGTTCCAGGCGCTGCTCCACCGCTACACCAGGCAAGAGAAGATCCCGGTGGGGTCGCCGATCGCCAACCGCAATCGTGCCGAGGTCGAGGGGCTGATCGGTTTCTTCGTCAACACGCTGGTGCTCGTAACCGACCTGGCGGGGGATCCGGAGGGGCGTGATCTGCTGGCCCGGGCGAGAGAGGTCGCCCTGGACGCCTATGCGCACCAGGACCTGCCGTTCGAGAAGCTGGTGGCCGAGCTGGAGCCGGAGCGCGACCTCGGCTCCACGCCGCTCTTCCAGGTGGTGCTCGTCCTCCAGAACGCGCCCCAGCCGCCGCTCGGGCTACCGGGGCTGCGCCTCGACCCGGTCGAGGTCCACAGCGGTGTGGCCAAGTTCGACCTGACGCTGACCTTCGCGGAGGACGAGGGGGTCTTCCATGCTTTCCTCGAATACAACCGCGACCTGTTCGAGGCCGCGACGGCCCGGCGACTCCTGGGACATTTCGAGCATCTGCTGGATGATCTCGCGACCGATCCCGCCCGGCGCGTCTCGGATCTGTCGCTGCTGACCGCCTCCGAGCTGGAGCAACTCCTGGCCTGGAACCGCGCTGGCGTGGCGGCGGGCGGGAGCGAGTGCCTGCACCGTCTGTTCGAGATCCAGGCCGCGCTGCGGCCGGAGGCGGTGGCGGTGGTCTGCGAGAGCGAGGCGCTGACCTATGGCGAACTCGCCGGACAGGCGAGGCGGCTCGCAGCGGCGCTGCGGACGCGGGGCGTGGGGCCGGAGAGCCGTGTTGGCCTGTGCGCCGAGCGCTCGGTCGAGCTGGTGGTGGGCCTCCTCGGCATCCTAGGCGCCGGGGGTGCCTACGTGCCTCTCGACCCGGCCTACCCCCAGGAACGGCTGGCCTACATCCTCGGCGATGCGGGCATCTCGGTCCTGCTGACTCAAAGCGGCCTGGTCGAAAAGCTCGCGGGCTGCGGAGCCGAGCTGCTGCTGCTGGATACGGGTTCCCCGGAGGAGACTGCCGGCGGGCCGGTCCACGCCGCCGAGCCGGTGCCGGACAACCTGGCCTACATCATCTATACCTCGGGCTCGACCGGCCGTCCCAAGGGTGTGCCGGTGACCCACCGCAACGTCGTGCGGCTGTTCGAGGCGACGCAGGTGTGGTTCGGCTTCGGCCTGCAGGACATCTGGACGCTGTTCCACTCGCCGGCCTTCGATTTCTCGGTCTGGGAGATCTGGGGGGCGCTGCTGTTCGGCGGCCGCCTCGTGGTGGTCCCGCACTGGGTCAGCCGCTCGTCCGACGCCTTCCACCAGCTCCTGGTCCGCGAGCGGGTGACGGTGCTCAACCAGACGCCGTCGGCCTTCCGCCAGCTGATAGCGGCGGACGGCTCCGCGGACTTATCCGACGGACTGTCGCTACGTCTGGTGATCTTCGGCGGCGAAGCGCTGGAGCTCAGCAGCCTGCGGCCGTGGTACGAGCGCCACGGCGACCGGGAGCCGCTCCTGGTCAATATGTACGGGATCACCGAGACGACGGTGCACGTAACCCACCGTCCGCTCGGCTGGGCGGACTTGGAGGGGAGCGCGTCGAGCGTCATCGGCCGGGCGATCCCTGACCTGCGGCTCTACCTGCTGGACCGGCACCTCCAGCCGGTGCCGGTGGGCGTGGCCGGGGAGCTGGCCGTGGGCGGCGCCGGCCTGGCGCGGGGCTACCTCGGCCGGCCGGAGCTGACGGCGCAGCGGTTCATGCCCGATCCGTTCGCCGGTGGCGGCGAGGAGCCGGGAGCGCGGCTCTACCGCTCGGGGGACCTGGCCCGCTACCGGACGGACGGGGATCTGGAATATCTGGGACGGATCGATCACCAGGTCAAGATCCGCGGCTTCCGCATCGAGTTGGGGGAGATCGAGGCAGCGCTGGCGCGGCATGCGGGAGTGCGGGAGGTGGTGGTGCTGGCGCGCGAGGACGAGCCGGGCAACCGGCGCCTGGTGGCCTACGTCGTGCCGTCGGACCAGCCAGCGCCCTCGATTGCGGAGCTGCGTAACGCCCTTTCCGAGGTTCTGCCGGACTACATGGTGCCAGCGGCCTTTGTTCTGCTCGGCGTCCTGCCCCTGACCGCTCACGGCAAGCTGGATCGCAGTGCCTTGCCAGCCCCCGACGTGCAGCGTTCCGAGCTGCTCGGCAGCTACGCGCTGCCGCGTTCTCCCGAGGAGGGGATCCTGGCCGAGGTCTGGGCCGAGGTCCTCGGGCTCGACCGCGTCGGCATCCATGACAACTTCTTCGCGCTCGGCGGCGACTCGATCCTGAGCCTGCGGGTGCGGGCGCTCGCCCAGGCCCGCGGCGTCGACTTCTCCCTGCCCGACCTCTTCCTGCATCAGACAGTCGCGGCCCTGGCCCAGGTCCTCGGAGGATCCGCGACGGCGGAGGACGAGCTGCCCGCGATCGGACCCTTCGGGTTGGTCGCGGCCGAGGACCGCGCCGGCCTGCCGGGCGATGTCGAGGACGCCTACCCCCTGACTTTGCTACAGCGAGGCATGCTTTTCCACAGCGATTACAGCGGCGAGGCCACGGCGTATCACAACGTCAGCGCCTTGCGGGTGCGTACGCCGCTCGATCTGGCCGCTTTACGGCAGGCGGTGCAAGACCTCGCCGTCCGCCACGCAGTGTTGCGCACCTCGTTCCGCGTGGCCGGCTTCAGCCAACCGCTGCAGTTCGTCCACCGCGACGTGGAGGTGCCGTTCGAGGTGCTGGATCTTCGTTCGCTCGCTCCGGCTGATCAGGAGAGGTTCCTCGCCGCGTGGTTCGAGGCCGAGCGGGAGAGCCGCTTCGAGTGGCACCGGCCGCCGTTGCTGCGCTTCGCAGTCCAGATCCTGGACGAGGATCACTTCCAGCTCGGCTGGACCGAGCACCACGCCATCCTCGACGGCTGGAGCGTGGCCTCGATGCTAGCCGAGCTCTTCCAGCTTTATTTCGCCCGACTGGGTGTGGGGGAGGCTCCGCCTCCTCCTCCCTCGGCCACCTTCCGGGAGTTTGTCGCCCTGGAGCAGCGGGCGGCGGCTTCGGACGAGGCGAGAAGCTTCTGGATCGGCACGGTCGGCGACAGCACCTTCCTGGAGCTGCCGCGTCGGGCGCTGTCGCCGGTGGGTGGAGAGGAAGGGCGGAGCCATGAGATGGTGCTGCGCCTCCCGGCAAGTACCGTATCGGCGCTCAGGGCGGTCGCCGAGAGCGCCGGGGCTCCCCTCAAGAGCGCGCTTCTCGCCGCGCATCTGCGGGTCCTCTCGCTGGTGGGTGGCCGCCCGGACGTGGTCACCGGCGTCGTCGCGAACGGCCGACCAGAGGTGGACGGCGGCGACCGGATCTTCGGGCTGTTCCTGAATACCCTGCCGCTCCGACTGCGCTTGGAGCCCGGCACCTGGCGCGACCTGGTGCGCGCGACCTTCACGGCCGAGCGCAAGGCCATGCCCTACCGCCGTTTCCCGCTCGCGGAGCTGCAGCGCCTCCTCGGCGGCCGCCCGCTGTTCGAGGTGATGTTCAACTACATTCACTTCCACGTTCTCGACAGCGTGCGCGGTCTCCACGGCGTG
>DASUNJ010000041.1:0-10161 GCA_036277235.1 Thermoanaerobaculia bacterium
GGATCTCGAAGAGCAGGCGGGCGTCGTCGAAGTAGGGCTTGCGCGTGAAGCGCACCCGCTCGGGGAGGCTCCACCTGGGCTCGCAGAGGCGCTGGAAGCCGACGAGAGCCTGGACGATCTGCTGCGATTTGAGGTTGGAGACGGTGAAGCGGGAGAGGAAGGGCGTGACCTCTTCCTGGATCATCGTCTCGATCGCGGAGCGGCTCATCGGTCGCTGGTCCAGGGCTTCGATGTCGTAGCGCCGCACGATCACCTTGGGCAGGAGCAGGGCCGCGAGGAGCCCGATGTCCGAGAGCTGGCGTCCGCCGCGGACCATGCCGTCCACGACCGGCAGGACCTGGCCGAAGTTGCCGAGCCCGCGCTCGCTGGCCGCGACCATCGCGTACGCCTCGGGGAGCAGGACTTCGAGGAGCCCGAGGTCGAGCATCCACTGCATGGCGGCGCCGGCATGGCCGCAGCGCAGGAGCTGGGCGATCTCCTCGGTGACGCGGGCGGGCGAGGCCTTGTCCAGCTCTTTGCGGTGGCGGTGGATCGCCTCCTGCGTCTTGGTCTCGATCCCGAAGCCGAGCCGGCCGGCGAACTCGCAGGCACGGAGCATGCGAACCGGATCCTCCCGGAAGCGCTTGTCCGGGTCGCCGATGACATGGACGAGCTTGCGGTCGAGGTCGTCGATGCCGCCGACGTAGTCGATGACCGAGAAGTCGCCGATGTTGTAGAACAGGGCGTTGATCGTGAAGTCGCGGCGGAAGGCGTCCTGCTCCGGCGTGCCGTAAGCATTGTCGCTGGTGATCAGGAGCTCGCCGGGCTCGCCGCGCTGCTCGTCGGGATCGGGATCGCGCCGGAACGTCGAGACCTCGACGATCTCGCCGTCGTGGAAATACACGTGGACCAGACGGAAGCGCCGCCCGATGATCCGCGAGTTGCTGAACAACCGGCGGATCTCGTTCGGTTTCGCGTCCGTGCCGATGTCATAGTCCTTCGGCTGACGACTGAGCATCAGGTCCCTGACGCTCCCCCCTACCAAGTACGCCATGTAGCCGGCGTTGTGCAGCCGGTAGAGGACCTTGACGGCGTTGGCGGATATGTCTCTTCGGGAGATTGGATGCTCGGATCGGGGGACGATCCGAGGTTCCACCCCGGTATCTACGCTCACGGGGTGATTATACCGACGAGAGGGAGTCACGGATAAAAAAGAGGGGCCGAGGCGGGCGGAGGGCTGGGAAACCCGCCCCGGCACCGGAGGGAGAGGAGTTCGGTTCGTTCGCTTGTCAATCCGGGGCCGCTCGCTGTGACTGCCTGCCGACCTTCCACGCGACCCTCGCTTTTCCCCTGATTCCACGAAGCGTGCCAGCCCCCCTCTTGAGAGAGAGGTGTTTGATTCCATTGAAGTTAGGGGAAAAGCACCAGGCGAGGCGGCCGGGCCTTGTCTACTCGGGAGGACAGGGGCTGTCCTGAATCTCAGGACGGCCTGAGGTAGCGCATGGCCCAGGCAGCGAGGATGTCCCCTGCGTGGCAGGCGTCCCGCTCGTCCGAGAGCAGGTGGTCGGCCTTGTCCAGCGAGACGAAGCTCTTGGGGTGCTTCGCGGCGAGGAACAGGCGCTCGGCGTTCTCGATCCCCACGGTGCGGTCCACTGGGGAGTGGAAGAGGAGCAGGGGCTTGTGGAGGTCGGCGAGCGTCCGCTGGAGGTGATCCTCCGAGAGGTCGTCGAGGAGCTGCTTCCGGATTCGGAAGGGCCGTCCTCCTCCGAGGTCAACCTCGGCTTCTCCGCGGGCTTCGAGCTCGGGCGAGAGGCGGACCAGGGTGTTGCGCAGGTGCTCGGTGTCGCTCGGAGCGGCGATCGTAGCCACGGCGCCGATCTCGGGAATGCGCGCCGCCGCGGCGAGAACCGCGGCGCCTCCCAGGCTGTGCCCGACCAGGAGACGGGGCGCCTCGCGCTCGCGCCGCAGGAAGTCCGCCGCCGCAACGAGGTCGTCCAGGTTGGACGAGAAGTCGGTCTCGGCGAAGTCCCCCTCGCTCTCGCCGATGCCGGTGAAGTCGAACCGGAGCACCGCGATCCCCCGCTCTGCCAGGGCACGGCTGATCCGGCCGGCGGCCTTGATGTCCTTGGAGCAGGTGAAGCAGTGGCAGAAGATCGCGTAGGCCGTCGGGCTCCCGTCCGGGGTTTCCAGCCAGCCGGCCAGCTCGTAGTCCTGCGATCCGGGAAACTTCAGGCGCTCACGAGGCAAAGGGCGTCCTCCTTCCGCACTAGACTACCTTGGTGTCCGCCCTGGAAGCCAAAGGCGTCGTCAAAACCTACCCTGACGGCACGGCCGCGCTCGCCGGGGTGAGCCTGGAGGTCCCGCCCGGGGAGACGCTGGCCCTGGTCGGCGAGAGCGGCAGCGGCAAGACCACTCTTCTCCGCCTGTTCAATCGCATGGTCGATCCGTCCGAGGGGGAGGTCCGGGTGGATGGCCGCCCCGTGTCCGAGCTGGACCCGATCGCTCTGCGGAGGGGGATCGGCTACGTCCCTCAGGACGGCGGGCTCATCCCCCACTGGCGGGTGGAGCGCAATGTCGATCTGGTCCCCCGTCTCCTGGGCTGGGACGTGGATCGCCGCAAGGCGCGGGTCCGGGAGATGCTGGAGCTGGTCGGGCTCTCACCCGAAGTCCACGCCCCCCGCTACCCCGCCGAGCTCTCCGGAGGACAGCGCCAGCGCGTCGCCCTCGCCCGCGCCCTGGCCGCCGATCCGCCCGTCGTCCTCCTCGACGAGCCCTTCGGAGCCCTCGACGCCCTCACCCGCCTGGAGCTTCACCGGCAGTTCCTGGAGCTGCGAAAGACGCTCGGGAAGACGCTGGTCCTGGTGACCCACGATCTTGCCGAGGCTTTCCGCCTGGCGGATCGGATCGCGGTGATGAGGAGTGGACGCATCCTGCAGATCGGAGCGCCGGAGGAGCTGGCGGAACGGCCGGCGGACCCTTATGTGAGGGCGCTGCTGGATGCGTAAGGCCCTCTTTCTCATCCTCCTCGCCGCTCCCGCCCTCGCTGCCGATCGCGTCGTGGTCGGTTCGAAGAACTTCGAGGAGAGCCGGCTCCTGGGCGAAATCTTCGCCCAGCTCCTGGAGAGCCGCACCGATCTCGAAGTGGAGCGCCGGCTCGGGCTCGCGGGCACCCAGGTCTGCTTCGAGGCCCTGAAGACCGGCGCGATCGATGTCTACCCCGAATACACGGGCACCGGGCTCGTCTCGATCCTGAACGAGCCGGCGCAGGGAGGCCCGGCTCAGACTCTGAACCGGGTGCGCTCCGAGTTCCTCAACCGCTGGGATCTCTGGTGGCTCGCCCCCCTCGGCTTCGAGAACTCCTTCGAGGTCGCCGTGCCCAGGGAGCTTGCCGAGCGCGAGCGGCTGAAGACGATCTCCGACCTCGCCAGGATCTCGAAGCGGCTGCGCGGCGGCTTCGGCCACGAGTTCGTAGGGCGCGAGGACGGCCTCCTCGGTCTGCGGCGTGTCTACGGGCTCGACTTCGCCTCGATCCAGCCCCTCCAGCACGCTCTCAAATACCAGGCGGCCGGAGCGCGGGACGTGGACGCCATCGACGTCTACACGACCGACGCTCTGCTGATCACCCACAACCTGATCGTTTTAGAGGACGACCGCGGCTTCTTTCCTCCGTACGAAGCCGCGGCGCTCGTGCGGGGCGGGGCGCCTCCCGAGGTCGGCGCCACCCTGAGTCTCCTGGCCGGCTCCATCGACGAGGAGACGATGCGCTCCTTCAACCTCCGTCTCCAGGAGGGGAAGGAAGAGGAAGCTGTCGTGGCGAGGGATGCCCTGCGCTCCATGGGCTTGATCAAGGGTCAGGAGAGGGAAACAAGGGCGACATCCGCCCCCACCCTCACTCATTACCTCTGGGACGAGCGACGCGCCCTTTTGAGGAGGACGCTGGAGCACCTGAGCATTTCGGCGCTGGCGCTTCTGGCCGGGATCGTCGTGGCCGTCCCCCTGGGGCTCTGGCTCGAGCGCCACCGGGGCGGAGCGGAGGCGACCATCCGCCTCCTCGGGATGACCCAGACCATCCCCTCCCTCGCCCTCCTGGCCTTCTTCATCCCTTTCCTCGGAGTGGGGACGGTCCCGGCCGTGGTGGCGCTCTGGATCTACTCCCTCTTCCCCATCGTCCGGAACACCTACTCGGGAGTCAGAGATGCCGACCCGCGCGCCGTCGAAGCCGCCACGGCCCTGGGGATGACGCCGGGGCAGATTCTGCGCGAGATCCGGCTCCCCCTCGCCGCCCCCGTCCTGATGGCAGGAATCCGGACCGCCGCTGTCCTCACCGTGGGCACCGCCACCCTCGCCGCCTTCATCGGAGCCGGAGGTCTGGGCGAGCCGATCGTGACCGGCTTGCAGCTCGCAAACGCGCCGATGATCCTCTCGGGAGCGATCCCGGCCGCGATCCTCGCGCTGCTGGTGGATGGTCTTCTGGGATGGGTGGAGCGGGCGCTCCGCCCCGCGGGGTTGGGCTCCCGCTAGCCTTGAGCCGGAAAGGACCTAAAGGACGTCAAGGACATAAAGGACTACAAGGACGCGCGGGCGGAGCCTTCTTTGTCCTTGAGGTCCTTGACGTCCCTTAGGTCCTTTTGGTCCTTTCAGCGGACCCCCTTCACCTGCTCGGCCCCTGCTTCCGTGAGGAAGTACCAGGTCCCCGCGGCGTTGGGCTTGAGCCAGCCCTTCTCGACCATGCTCTGGAGCGCCCGGTCGATGTCGGCCGCGGCCTCGGGCGCAAGATAGCGGATCGCCTTGGCGCGCATCCCGAAACCCGCCTGAACGCCTCCGGCGCGGTCACATCTTTCTTTATAGCGGGTGAGGACGGCCTGCTCAGCCTTGGATGGGTCCATGGCCATATCTTACCCGAACGTCTCCCGCCACCCCTGCGTCTGACTCAACAGCTCCAGCGCCCGGTTGAGCCGCTCCTGGTTCTCCGCCTTCACCAGCCAGGTGCTCCTCCCCGACGGGTGCGGCAGCGGCACGACGTCGAAGCGCACGTCGCCTCGCGAGCCGGGGAACACCTGGCCGACCCGGTCCGAGAGCGGCCCGGGCTCGGGGATGAACTTGGTGATGGCGTGCTGGCCTATGGCGATCACGGTCAACGGCTGGATCAGCCGGATCTCCTCCTCCAGCCAGGGCGCGCAGCTCGCGATCTCGTCGGGCGCGGGCGGACGGTCCCCTCCCTGCGGCGCGCGCCCCGGAAAGCAGCGGATCGCCGCCGCCATGAGCACGCGGCGGCGAAACTCCTCCTCGGAAGCTCCCAGCGTGGCGAACCAGGCGAACAGGCGGGTGCCGGCCGTGAAGGCGAAGGGCTTGCCGATGTCGCGCTCCTTCGGGCCGGGCGCCTGGCCGACCAGGAGCATCCGCGGCCAGACCTCCGGCCGCGCGATCACCGGCGGCGGCTCCACCCGGGGACAGATGCGGCAGCCGCGGACCTGGTGGATGTGAGAGTCGAGCTCCGGCCAGCCGCTCAATGCCAGGATTCTTCGCGCACCCACGGGCGTTCGGCGAGCTCATCGAGGAAGGCGTCCACCACCTGGGGATCGAACTGCCTGCCGCTCTGGCGGCGGAGCTCGGCAACCGCGGCGTCCGCCGGCAGGGCCTCCCGGTAGGGACGGGTCGTGGTCATGGCGTCGAAGGCGTCTACCACGGCGATGATGCGCGCGCCGAGAGGGATGTCGTCGCCTCGGATACCCATGGGATAGCCGGGGTACCGGGTCTCATCCATGGCACCGTCATAGCGCTCCTGGTGGGCGCGGACGATCGGCGCGGCGTCCCGGAGAAGGTCGAGCTTCTCCAGCAGGCGGGCTCCGATGTCCGCGTGGCGGCGCATGACCTCGGCCTCCACCTCGGTCAGGGGGCCGCGCTTGCGCAGGATCTCCTCGGGGATCCCGATCTTGCCGATGTCGTGGAGCATGCTGGCGTAGTGAACCATCTCCAGGTCCTTGCCGCGCAGCCCCAGCCGGCTGCCCACCGCCACCGCGTACTCGCTCACCCGCCGCAGATGCCCCTCGGTGTACGAGTCCTTGGCCTCCACCGCCTGCGTCAGCGCCTGGGCGACGCGCAGCAGGTCGCGGCGGAGCAGCCGGTTCGAATCGGCCAGCTCGTCGCGCATCCGCACCTCGTGCTCCCGCGAGCGTCCGACGAACGCTCCGACCAGCGACAGGATCACCAGGTCCGCGCAGCGCGACCAGACGTCGATTCCTTCCCCGAAGCCGGCGGCGCCGATCCAGAAGGCCCCGAAGAGATAGAAGAGGCCGCTGGCGGAAGCGGCCAGGACGCCGCCCCGCAATCCATACTGATGTC
Organism: Thermoanaerobaculia bacterium; assembly: GCA_036277235.1. GTDB lineage: Bacteria > Acidobacteriota > Thermoanaerobaculia > Multivoradales > UBA5704 > DATMER01. The sequence goes on from DASUNJ010000041.1 coordinate 6,322, forward strand.
CGAACCAGAGGATAGGGATGACGTAGAGGAGGACGGCCCAGCTCCCGCCCCGGGGCAGGAGCACCGAGAGCGGCACGGCGGCGAGGGTGAGGCCGAGCACCATGACGATGCCCACCAGGAGGGCCCGCCGTCCCCCGGTTTGCGAGCGCATGGAGAGCGCGACCGTCTCCTGCCCTCCCGTATCCAGGCCCGTCAGGACCGATGCGGGCGCGGTGGTGAGACGGCGGGGGCGCCGGGCCGGCTTCTCGCCCGGGATCGGCTCCATCCAGCGGCGCAGATACCGGTCCGCGACCAGGAGCATCGGCGGACCCAGGAGGAGCACGGCGATCAGCCCCTCGGCCGCGCCGTTCCAGAAGCGGGGTCCGGGGAAGCCGCCGAGCACAACCGAGACGCCGAACGCGGTGAGCAGGCCGCCGAGCATGGCGCCGAGCAGGAACCAGATGTAGGAGCGCAGGGTGGGAAGGCCGCGGCCGATCCCCGGGACGTGGCAGAAGACGAGGAAGGCGATGGCTCCGGAGAGGGCCACGGAGACGGCGAGGCCCAAACCCGGCAGAAACCCCGCCAGGAAGCTACCCTGGGCGGCCCAGGCCCCGATGAGCTGCCCCGCCGACGCGCCCAGCACACCCGGCCAGCCGAAGAGGAGCCCGGCGATCCAGGCGACGAACGGGTTCCCGGCCCGCACCAACCCTCCCAGAACGCCGGCGGCAAACGCCATCAGGAAGATGCCGCCCCGCATCCGCACGTACCACGCGGCCAGGGACCGGTAGAGGGAGGCGGCGCCGGATGGAACCGACGCAGCCCGGGAGTGGGAAAGAACGTTCATGATGATCCGCTTCCCTCCGGTACGAGCTCGACGTCAGGGCGCGGTACCCTCAGCCAGCTCGGCCGGCACGGCCACCTTCACCTCGACCGCCGGCTCCCACCAGGGCTCCGCCGGATCAAAGACCTCCCCCTCGTGGGCGCACGTGGAGGAGATATGGTCCTTGCCGTACATCGGCTTCCCGCCGTGGGTCGACCGATGCAAGGGGTAGATGCTGCCGCAAGTATGACAGAAGCGCCCGACCATGCGCCCTCGCCGCTCTTCCGCAATCTGGCTTCGGGGAGCTGCGTCGGGAACCCGGTAGACCATGGCGATACCTACCGGGCCGCCAGCAGCTCGGCGCGCGAGAAGAAGAAGGAGAGCTCGATGGCGGCGTTCTCGGCCGAGTCGCTGCCATGGATCGCATTGCGCTCGATCGACGTGCCGAACAGCGCCCGGATCGTCCCCGGCTCCGCCTTGGCCACGTCCGTCGCTCCCATGACTTCCCGCAGATAAGCCACTGCGTCGTCCCCTTCCAGCGCCACCGGCATCACCGGTCCGCTCGTCATGAACTCCACCAGGCTGCCGTAGAACGGCCGTTCCCTGTGGACTTCGTAGAACGCCTGGGCCTGCATCTCTGTCAGACGCAACATCTTGATACCGCGAATCGTGAAACCGACTTCCTGCAACTTTGCAAGAATCTTGCCCGCGCTTCCCGCCTCTACGGCGTCGGGCTTGATGATGGCCAAGGTCATAGGCATACGTATTCTCTCCCAGATCGTCTGTTATCGCGTGAAAAAGTTACTCGGACGAAGGCCCCTCCAGGACCTCCATCTCTCCGTTCATGCCTTCGACATAGAAGGCGGACCCGACCACTTGCATGGCGCCGTCGGGTCCGAGCAGCACCGCCGACTCGGCAGGGATGCCCAGGCCCCAGCGGATCCCGGGCAGCTCCAGGAGCTTGCGCAGGCGCCGGTCGTGGCCGGGATCGAAGTTCGGCTCGACCACCCCTTCGGGGAGCCAGCCGAACCCGGGGATCGTCTGCCCCGGAGCGATGCTGCGGGCGATCCGTCCGGCGGCCTGGGCAGCGGCGGCGATGGCCACGACCATGCCGCCGGTCTGGATCTTCCTCGTGAGGGCCTCGGCGGCCGGCGATCCGGCAAGGGCGTCGAGAAGGTGGTCCGCGACGCCTCCGCCGAGATAGACCGCCGGCACCGCCGCGATCCGCTCGGCGTTGCGCGCGCGCCGGGAATCCCGGCTGCGGTAGATGGGGATGATCTCCATCTCGCGCTCCAGCTCGTCCGACAGGTACTCGCCGAAATGCCGGGGGTAGTCGTTCGATCCGCTGGCGGCCGGGATGAAGCCGATCGGGCCGGGCGCGGTCTTCGCCAGCCAGACCTCGTCGGCGTCGAACGTCTCGCCGTAGCTGAACTCTCCGCCCCCGAGGAGCGCGAGCCAGCCCTGCCCGGCGATCCGCTCGATCATCTCCCGAGCGCCTGGACCATCGTCTCCCCCAGCTTGGCGGGCGACTCGACCACGTGGATGCCCGCGGCCTTCATGGCCTCCATCTTCTCCGCCGCGGTGCCCTTGCCGCCGGCCACGATGGCGCCGGCGTGGCCCATGCGCCGTCCCGGAGGGGCGGTGCGGCCGGCGATGAAGCCGACCACCGGCTTCTTCATGTTGGCCTTCACCCACTCGGCGGCTTCCTCCTCGGCGCTGCCGCCGATCTCGCCGATCATGATGACCCCCTCGGTCGCGGGATCGGCCGCGAACTGCTCGAGCACGTCGATGAAGTTGGTGCCGTTGATCGGATCGCCGCCGATGCCCACGCAGGTGGACTGGCCGAGATCCAGGTTCGTGAGCTGCCAGACGGCCTCGTAGGTCAGCGTTCCGGAGCGGCTGACCACGCCGATCGAGCCCTGCTTGTGGATGTGGCCCGGCATGATGCCGATCTTCGCCATGCCCGGCGAGATGACGCCCGGGCAGTTGGGGCCGACCAGGCGCGTCGGATGGTCGCGCAGGAAGGCCTTGGCCTTGAGCATGTCTGCTACTGGAATACCCTCGGTGATGCAGACCACGAGCTCGATCTCGGCCGCGGCGGCCTCCATGATCGCGTCGGCGGCGAACGGGGGCGGCACGAAGATCATGGACGCGTTGGCGCCCGTGGCCTCGCGGGCCTCCTCGACGGAATCGAACACCGGGATGCCCTCGACCTTCTCTCCGCCCTTGCCGGGGGTGACGCCCGCCACGACTTGAGTGCCGTATTCGCGGCAGGTAAGGGCGTGGAACGTGCCCTCCTTGCCGGTGATGCCCTGCACGAGCAGGCGCGTGTCGTTGTCGACCCAGACCGCCATTACGCACCTCCCTTGGCCGCGGCCACCGCTTTTTCGGCCGCGTCGGCCATGTGCTCGGCGACGATGAACTGGAACGGGGCCTCGCGCAGGATGCGCCGGCCCTCCTCGACGTTGGTCCCCTCCAGGCGGACCACCACCGGCACCTTGACCTCGCCCAGCTCCTCGATGGCGCCGACCACGCCGCGGGCGATGCGGTCGGTGCGGGCGATGCCGCCGAAGATGTTGATCATCACGGCCTTGACCGCGGGATCGGAGATGAGCAGGCGAAAGGCGTTCTTGACCGCCTCCTGGCTGGCGCCGCCGCCGACGTCCAGGAAGTTGGCCGGCTCGCCGCCGTAGAGCTTGATGATGTCCATGGTGGCCATGGCGAGCCCGGCGCCGTTGACCATGCAGGCGATGTTGCCGTCGAGCTTGATGTAATTCAGGTTGAACTTGGAGGCCTCGACCTCCATGGGGTTCTCCTCGGCGAGGTCGCGCATCTCCACCACGTCCTTGTGGCGGAAGAGCGCGTTGTCGTCGAAGCTGATCTTGGCGTCCAGGGCCATCACGTCGCCGCCGCCGGTGATCATGAGCGGATTGATCTCGGCGAGGGAGGCGTCGGTGTCGAGATACGCGCGGACGAGGGCGCCGATCAGCTTGGCGGCCTTGTTGGCCGTGTCGCCCTTCAAGCCCAGGTGGCGGGCCACG
>DASUNJ010000042.1:0-7913 GCA_036277235.1 Thermoanaerobaculia bacterium
CCCCGGTCATATGCTTTCCTAGAGGATTTATATGGATGACGCTCCTCTTTATATACCCGGCCACGGCGGATATATAAATCTGCCCCGTCCCTGCCGCGGAAGGGGCAGATCCATATAAACGGCGCGTCCAAATAATGGGGAGATGGCTCCTCTATATACCCGGAGACCGAAAATATTGGATGAGGGACCGCTTCATATACCGGCCGAGGAAAAATAATGGGTAGACACCCCGAGCATATGGGTAGATATAGCTACCCATTGCTTTGGGCCTGCACACGGTCGTTCGAGGGCCGCCCCGTCGGGGATGAGTCCCTACCACGCGTTGCACCTCAGCCGCTGCCGCTGCACGGGGCGCGCTCCGGGGAGGAGGCGCTCCCCTCGCGTTGCGGGCCATTCGCCAGCGTTGCGCAGTGCGCGCGCGGGGGATGAGGCCGCCCCTTCGCGCACCGCCGGATGCCCTTTCGCACCGGGTGTCGGTAAGTGCCACACTGAGAGCGAATCGGACCCACTACACTAGCGCCGCCGGAACATCGGCAGCAGGCGGGGGGCCTCGCCCCGCAGCTTCTTGAGGCTGAAGACCACGGCGAGCAGCGCCGCGCCGAGCAGGATGATCGCCGGGCCCGAGGGGAGGTCGTAGTAGAAGGAGAGCGCCAGCCCTCCCAGCGTGATCCCGACCCCCACCAGGACCGAGGAGACCAGCACTCCCCGCAGGTCCTTGAAGAGCATCAGGGCGATCACCGGCGGGATCGTCAGCAGCGCCACCACCAGGATGATCCCCACGACCTTGATCAGGACCACGACCGTGAGCGCGATCATGGTCAGCAGCAGCGTCATCAGCAACCGCACCCTCACCCCCTGCACCCGCGCGAAGACCTCGTCGAAGGCCACGGCCACGATGCCCTGGAAGAAGAGACCCAGGATGCCCAGCACGAACACCGCGAAGACCAGGATCAGCAGGATGTCCCGCTGCGAGACCAGCAGGATGTTGCCGAACAGGTAGGTCATCAGGTTCGGGGCATAGCCCGGCGTCAGGTAGAGGAAGACGATCCCCACCGCCATGCCCACGGCCCAGAGCACGCCGATGAAGGTGTCGTAGGAGCGCACCGTCTCGCTGTTGACGGCTCCCAGCCCGATCGCCGCGGCCAGGGACAGGGCGACCGCTCCGATCAAGGGATCGATCCCCAGGAAGTAGCAGACTCCCATGCCTCCGAAGGCCGCGTGGCTCAGGCCGTCGCTCAGGAAGGCCAGTCTCTTGACGACGACGAAGGTGCCGACCACGCCGCACAGGACGCTCGCGATCACCCCGGCCAGCAGGGCGTTGCGCACGAACTCGTAGGAGAGGGCGTCGAAGAACGAAGGCATGTCAGTGATGGTGATGGAGGACCCGGTGGGGCACTCCGTGAGCCACGAGCTCCACCGGGCAGCCGTAGACCTCTTCGAGGATCTCGTTGTTGATCTCCGTGCCGTGGTAGAAGAGCCGCCGGTTGATGCAGGCGATCTGCTGCACCATCGAGGAGATGGAGGTCACGTCGTGGGTGACGACCACGACCGGGATGCGCTGGTTGAGCTCTTCGAGGATCTCGCGCAGCACCTCCCGCGACTCGGCGTCGATGGAGGCCGTGGGCTCGTCCAGGAAGAGGATCTCGGGATCGCCGGCCAGGGCGCGGGCGATGAGCACGCGCTGAAGCTGGCCGCCGGAGACCTCGGCCACGTGGGCGCGGGCCACGTTCACGAGCTTCAGGCGCTCCAGGATGCGCTCCACGTCCTCCCGGTCCTCCCGCGTGTAGCGCCGGACCAGGCCGCGCCGGCCGAGCTTGCCCATGAGCACCACGTCGCGCACCCGCAGGGGGAAGCTGCGGTCGAAGGTCGAGAACTGCGGCACGTACCCCATGTGCCCGCGGGGGATGCGCGAGATCACCTCGCCCGACCAGGGGCGCAGGAGACCCAGGATCGCCTTGATCAGCGTGGTCTTGCCGCCGCCGTTCGGGCCGATCACGGCGAGAAAGTCGCGGGGATTGATGTCCAGGTCCACATGGTCGAGCACCAGCTCCCGGCCGTAGCCGAAGGTGAGGCCCCGGACCTGCAGCAGCGGTTCCGTCATGATTCTCCTAACGCTTCGGCCAAGCGGAGCAGCGTCGCTTCCCAGTCCGCGGATTGCGGATCGGCGGTCACGGTCCGGCCGCCGATGGCCTCGGCGAGCACCTGCGCGCTCTCCCGGGGATAGGGGACGAGCACGACCTTCGCCCCTTCCCGCCGCGCCTGCTCGATGACGCCGATCAGTCGCACGGCGCCGGGCTCCTTGCCCTCCGCCTCGATGGCGATCTGCTCCAGCCCGTACTGCCGGGCGAAGTAGCCCCAGGACGGGTGGTAGACCAGGAAGGCGCGCCGGCCTCCGTCCAGAAGAGCGCGGATTTCCCGGTCCAGGCGGTCGACGTCCTTCAGGAAGCGCTCCAGGTTCGAGCGGTACTCGGCGGCATGCGGGGGATCGATCCCGGACAGGGCGGCGGCGATGTTCCGGGCGGCGATGGCCACGGTCTGCGGCGCCACCCAGACGTGGGGATCGCCGCCCTCGTGGCCGTGATCGTCGTCTGTTATCAGGTCCATGCCTCGGGACATGTCCACGACGCGGATCTCCGGGTGACGCGCCAGGAAGGGGTCGATGTAGCGGGCCTCAATGGCAAAGGCGGGATGGCCGACCTTGACGTAAAGGTCGGTGTGTTCCAGGGCAAAGGCCTTGCGCGGGCTCAGGGAGAGGTCCTCGTCCGAGGCGCCCGGCGCGACCAGGGAATCGACGGTCACCCGGTCGCCGCCGATCCGGCGGACGATCTCGGCCTGGGGAGCGACGCTGACCGCCACACGGATGCGCTCCCCCGGCGCTTCGGGAGCGGCGCAACCCGTCAAGAGAAGAAGGAACAGGGCTCGGGAGACCTTCACCGGCGATACGTTATCATCCGGCCATGACGACCACGACACCGCAGCAGCGCATCGAAGCCGATGTCAAGACCGCCATGAAGGCGGGAGAGAAGGAGCGCCTGAGCACCCTGCGCATGCTCCTGACCGAGATCAAGAACGAGCGCATCCGCCGCGGGAGCGAAGTGGACGAGGCGGGCTTCGTCTCGCTGGTGCGCAAGGCGATCAAGCAGCGCGAGGAGGCCGCGCTCCAGTACCGCAACGGCGCGCGCGAGGAGCTGGCCGCCAAGGAGGAATCGGAGGCGAAGATCCTCGCCGGCTTTCTGCCGGCGCAAGTGGACGAGGGGCAGATCCGCGCCGCGGTGGAAGCCGTGGTGGCGGAGAGAGGCCTGTCCGGCCCGGCGGCGATCGGCCCGATCATGAAGGAGATGCTGGCCCGCTTCGGCAGCTCGGCGGACGGCGCCGTCATCAACCGCGTCGCGCGCGAGGTCCTTACGGGCAAGTGATGCGCCGGGCCATCGTCGGCACCGCCGGCCACATCGACCACGGCAAAACGAGCCTGGTCCTCGCTCTCACCGGCATCGACTGCGACCGCTGGGCCGAGGAGAAGACCCGCGGCATCACGATCGACATCGGCTTCGCACACCTGACCGAGGACGATCTCCAGATTGGTTTCATCGACGTTCCCGGGCACGAGCGCTTCCTCCACAACGCCCTGGCCGGGCTCGGCGGCATCCGGGTCATGCTGCTCGTGGTGGCGGCCGACGAGGGGGTCAAGCCGCAGACGCGAGAGCACCTGGCCGTCTGCTCGCTTCTGGGCATCCCGGCCGGGCTGGTCGTATTGACCAAGGTGGACCTGGTCTCGTCTGATCTCCTGGAGCTGGCGCAGCTCGAGGTCGAGGAGCTGCTCGCGGGCACCCCGTTTGCGGGCTCGGCCGTGCTGCCGGTGTCGAGCACGACAGGCCAGGGCATCCCCGAGCTCAAGGCCGCGCTCGTGGAGCTCGCTGCCAAGCATGCGACGGGCACCGATCCGGAGCGGCCGGCCCGGCTCCCCCTGGACCGCGCCTTCCATCTGAAGGGGCTGGGGGTCGTGGTGACCGGCACGCTCGCGAGCGGCGCGGTGCGGCCGGGCGACACGCTGGAGGCGCTCCCCCGCGGCCAGCGCGCGCGGGTGCGGAGCGTCCAGGTCCACGGCCAACCTCGCGAGGAGGCGGAGGCCGGGGAGCGCACCTCGCTCCAGGTCACCGGCGTTCCCCTGGAGGAGCTGGGCCGCGGCATGCAGCTCGGCGAGCCCGAGGCATTTGCGGCCACGACCAGCCTGCTCGGCCGCTTTACGCTGCTGCCGGATGCGCCCGGCCCGATCCGCGGCTTCCTGCTCGTCCGCGTCCACCTCTTTGCCAGCGAGGTGCTCGGCCGGATGCGATCGCTCTCGCCCGAAGGCCTCGCTCCCGGAGAGACCGGCCCGGTGGAGATCCGCCTGCAGGCCCCCGTTTCCGCGGTGCGAGGCGACCGCTACATCATTCGCCGCCCCTCGCCAGCGGCTACGCTGGGCGGAGGAGAAATTCTCGATCCGCAGTGGCGGCGCCACCGGGGCACGCTCCTCGGCCAGGCGCTGCCCGCGCTTCAGGGGGACCTCCGCTCCGCCCTCGCGTTCTGGGCCCTGGAGGCGGGAGAGCGCGGCGTCGACGCTCCCGGCCTCGCCCGGCGGCTCGGCACGCGCCCGGCCCGGATCGAGCCCGAGCTGCGCAAGCTCGCGTCCGCTCAGAAGCTCATCGCAGTCCCTGGAGAAGGTCGATGGATCGCGCCCTCGGCCGTGCAGCGGGTCACGGAGCGGGCCCGCCGCGTGCTCAAGGAGTACTTCCAGAAAGACCGGCTGGCCGAGGCCATGCCCAAGGCGGAAGCCGTGCGGCGCATCCTGCGCGGCCGGGCGGCCGACCTCGCGCCGGTCTACTTCGGCTGGCTGGAGGCGCAGAAGGTGCTCACCGTGCAGGGCGACCAGGTGACCCTTCCCGGGCGCAGCGCCCAGCTCACCGGCGAGGAGTCGAAGCTCTCGACGGCCGTGGTGGAAAAGTTCGACCAGGGCGGGCTCACGCCGCCATCGCCGGGCGACGTGGCCCGCGAGCTCAACGCCAAGCCGCAGATCCTCGACGGCGTCATCCGCCACCTCGTGACCCGCGGGCAGCTCATCCGCCTGCCGGACGGCCTGATCCTCGCCGCCTCCGCGGTCGCCGGCCTCAAGCGCGACCTCCTCGCCACGTCCTGGGACCGCTTCTCGGTGGCGGACTTCAAGGACCGCTTCGGCCTGAGCCGCAAGTGGGCCATCCCCCTGTTGGAGCACCTGGACTCCACCGGCGCCACCCGGCGCCTGGGCGACGAGCGCATGGTGATCCGGCCCGGTGCGTCCTCCCTTGCCTGAAGGACGAGGGCGGTTCCCGGTCCTCCTCCACCCGGACCTCTACCAGAGGCTCCGGGACAGCGACCGGCCGTCGCGCGCGGGGGTCTGGAAGACGCTCCGCCTGCTGCGCGAAGGCCATTGGGGAGGGGGAACCCGCGTCAAGCGCCTGCGCGGAGTCGCCCGCCCGGTCTACGAGGCCCGCACCGATTCCGGCGACCGCCTGCTCTTCACCCTGGCGCGCTCGCCGGTCGAAAACGACCCGGATCGGATCGCCGCGCACCTCCAGGTCTGGGACTGGGTCGGGCACGACGACGTCGACCGGACGGCGCGCCGCAACCGCTTTCCGGAGGCCGAGTTCCTGGAGCTCGAAGCGGTCGAGCAGTTCGACATCGACGAGCCGCCTCCCCATCCGGAGGCGACCTTCGAGGAGATCGCGGCGACCCCGGCGGCAGATACCGGGACGGTCGAGCCCCTCCTCCAGTTCCTCTTCCCGCCGGAAGGGTTGGAGGTCCGCTCCGAGCAGGAGCCGGGCATCCGCTGGTATCTGCTCGAGCCCGGCGCCCTGGCGGGGGAGGAGGAGTTCCAGCGCCTTCTCGATGAAGGAGGCGAGGAGCTGGAGCTCAAGCTCAGCCGCGAGCAGTACGGCATCCTGCGCTCCCCCGGCCCGGTGCTCCTGGCCGGCAGCGCGGGCAGCGGCAAGACCACGGTCTCCATCCACCGGCTCGCGGCCGCGCCTTCCAGCGCGCTCTACCTCTCCTACAGCCCCGCCCTGGTGGAGCACGCCCGCAAGCTCTACCGCGACCTCGCCGCGGCGCGGGGTGCCGAGGCCCGCCCGGCCAACTTCTTCACCTTCGCCGAGCTCTACCGGACCTTCGCGAAGGAGCCCGAGGCCCCCGAGATGACCGAGGCCCTCTTCCACGAGTGGTTCCGCAAGTCGGGCAAGGCGCTCGATCCCGCCCTCGTCTGGGAGGAGCTGCGGAGCATCTTGAAAGGGGCCTGCCTCGACCTCGACCGGCCCATGCTCGACGAGGCGGCCTACTACGAGCTTGGGAAAAAGCGCGCCCCGCTCTTCGTGGACCTGCGGCCCGAGATCTACCGCGTGGCCCAGCGCTACCAGCAGTGGCTCGCCGACGACGGGCGGAGCGACCGCATCGACCTTTGCCGGCGCGCCTTCGCCGAGCTGAAAAAGGGAGGCCGGAATTGGGACGTGGTGGTGTGCGACGAGGTCCAGGACCTGACGGAGCTGGAGGTGGCGTTCGTGCTCGCCCTGTCGCGCCGGCCGGACCTGTCCGGCGTGCTCCTCACCGGCGACACGCAGCAGATCATCCAGCCGAGCGGCTTCCGCTGGGCCGAGGTGCGCCGCCTGGTGGGCAAGGCCGGCGACCGGAAAAGCCGCAGGGAGACGCCGGAGGTGCTGCGCCTGCGGCGCAACCTGCGCGCCGTCCGGCCGCTGGTGGATCTGGCCAACGCCCTCCTGCTGCTGCGGCGCGAGGTCTTCGGCCGCAGCGAGGAGGACGAGCCCGAGGACGCCGCCCTGGACGGGCCGGTGCCCATCGAGGTTCCGGCCGGCGAGGAGGCGGTGCTCGCCGCCATCGAAGGGTTCGGCCCGCGCTGCGCGGTGCTGACCACCGAGGAGGAGGCCGGGCGCCTGCGCGCGCGCCTCGGCACCAGCCGGGTTTTTCAGGTGCGCGAGGCCAAGGGGCTGGAGTTCGACATCGTGGTCCTCTGGAGGCTGCTCGGCCCTGATCAGGATCTGGTCGAGCGTTTCGTGCGGGGCGCGGGCGGCCTGAACCGCGAGCCGCGCTTCCAGCGCCTGCTCCAGCATCTCTACGTGGCGGTGACCCGCGCCCGCCGCCATCTCGTGCTCTACGAGGGGCCGGAGCCGCACCCGTTCTGGAGCGACGCGCGCTTCCGCGGCCGGCTGGAGCGGGAGACGGCCGGAAACCTGGCCCGGCTGTTCCGCCCGACCGCCTCTCCCGGGGAGTGGGAGCGGGAGGGGGACTGGTTCCTGGAGCGCGGGCACTTCCGCCAGGCCGCCGAGTGCTTCCGCCGTGCCGGAAGGGCGGACCGGGAGGCCGAAGCCCTGGCCCTCGCCGCCGAGGAGAGGGAGGACTGGGCGGGCGCCCTCGCCCTCTGGACCGGCCTGCGCCGGGCCGATCGGCAGGCGCCGCTTCTCGCCCGCCTGGGACGGTTGGCGGAAGCCGCCGCCCTCTACCGCGAGGCCGGCCAGGAGGCGGAGGCGCGGCTCTGCGACATCCGCCTCCTGGAGGCCCGCAAGTCCTGGAAAGAAGCCGCGGCCGCCTGGGAGAGCCTGGGCCGCCACGTGGACGCCGCCCGCTGCTGGGAGCACGCCGGAATGCGCCGGAACGCCAGCCTCGCCTCCGCCCGGGCGGCCGAGGAGGCGGGCGATCCGGGCAGGGCCGGCGCGTTCTGGATGGAAGCCGGCGACTTCGAGGCCGCGGCGCGCGGCTTCCGCGCCGCGGGCGAGCCGGTGAAAGCCGCTCTCGCCCTGGCGCGCCTGCACGAGGAGGCCGGGCGCTGGAGCCGGGCAGCCGCGGCCTGGCGGCTCGGAGGTGATCGCCGCAATACCGCCCGCTGCCGCGCCGAG
>DASUNJ010000043.1:0-2138 GCA_036277235.1 Thermoanaerobaculia bacterium
TACAGGACTTGAAGCCCGTGGTGATCAAAATCGGCGGCGGCAACCTTGCTGGAGGGGCGCTGGAGGACCTGCCCGACCTCCTTTCGGCCGGCCACAGGATCGCCATCGTCCACGGCGGCGGCCTCCAGCTCACCAGGGTGCTTGACGCGCTGGGTATCGCTTCGCAATTTCACGAGGGACTCAGGGTGACGGACGAGGAGACCATCGAGGTGGCCGAGAACGTGTTCGCCGGGGGCGTGAACAAGGGCCTCGTGCGCGGGCTGGGAGATCTCGGGGTACAGGCCGCGGGCATCTCGGGGACCGACGGACCGACGCTGCTGGTCGAGCCGGTGCCGGATCTGGGCCGGGTCGGCAGGGTCGTGCGGGTCGGCTCGCAGCTCATCGAGGCCCTGTGGGCCGGCGGGTTCGTCCCCGTCGTCGCGCCGCTCGGGCTGGGTCCCGAAGGGGCGTACAACGTCAACGCCGATTCGGCAGCGGCGGCGCTCGCCGTCGGGCTCGGGGCCGGACACCTTTTCTTGCTCACCGACGTGGACGGGCTGCTGGAGGAAGACGAGACGGTGGGGACGCTCGACCCGCACGGGTGCGAGGCCTACGTCGAGAGCGGTCTCGCGGCGGGCGGGATGGTGCCCAAGTTGCGGGCCGCGGCCGAGGCCGCGCGCGGCGGGGTGGAGGCCAGGATCCTCAACGGCAACAGGTAAGGTGCGCTCGGGGCGGCTGTAGCCGGCGAGCGGATTGGAACCCTCATATCCGAAGGAGTCGCGGCATGCAAGCAGTGATGGAGACATACAAACGTCTGGGGATAGCGCCGACGGGGGGTGAGGGAAGCTGGCTCTTCGATAGCGAGGGTAACCGGTACCTGGACTTTATAGGCGGGATCGCCACGAACTCCCTGGGACACGGCCATCCGGCGCTCGTGGGGGCCATTCAGGAGCAGGCCGGCAAGCTCATCCACTGCTCCAATTTGTATGAGGTCCCACTTCAGGCAGAGGTGGCTGAGATGCTCTGCGGCGCGACGGATTTCGACAGGGTCTTCTTCTGCAACTCGGGAGCCGAGAGCGTAGAGGCGGCGATCAAACTCGCGCGCAAGTACGCCCACGACACCCACGGTCCCAACAAGCACGAGATCCTGACGTTCTCGAAGTCCTTCCACGGCCGCACCTACGGCGGCCTCACGGCCACGGCCCAGCCCGCGCTGCAAGACGGCTTCGGCCCGATGCTGCCGGGCATGGTCCACGCTCCTTTCGGAGATCTCGAAGCCGCGGAGGCGCTGGTCGGTCCCCAGACCGCGGCCGTGCTCGTCGAACCGATCCAGGGCGAAGGCGGCGTAAACGAGCCACCGGAGGGCTTCCTCAGAGGGCTGCGCGGGCTTTGCGACGAGCACGGTGCGCTCCTCATCTTCGACGAGGTCCAGACCGGCGCTGGATGCACGGGACATCTGTACGCCTACCAGGGGACGGACGCCGTCCCCGACGTGCTCACCAGCGCCAAAGGTCTCGGTGGCGGTTTCCCCGTCGGGGCGATGATGGTCAAAGAAGAGTACGCCGCGCTGGGACCGGGCAACCACGGCTCCACTTTCGGGGGCAACCCCCTGGCGATGGCCGCCGTGAAGGCCGTGCTCGGCGTGGTGAACGACCCAGTCTTCCTCGAAGAAGTACGTTTTAAGGGGAGCGTCTTGAAGAACGCTCTCGAAAAGCTCGCCGAACAGGTTCCCGGCGCTGAGGTGCGGGGAGAAGGACTCCTGCTCGGGTTCGACTTCGGGGACGCCGGCCTTGCCGCGGAGGTCTTCGAGCGCTGTCTGGATCGGGGCGTCCTCGTCAACCTGGTGGGCGGAACGACCATCCGCATGGCGCCGCCGCTCACCGTGAGCCGAACGGAGGTACGGGCTGCGCTCGATACCTTTCGAGGCGGCGTTTACCAGGCCGTAGAGGAGACTGTGCCCGAGGCGGCGGTAGCATGAGCATGGTGATCCCCGACCTCCAGAGCACTCCCCCTTCCCCCCTATCTGGCCGCGACTGCCTGACGCTGGGAGAGTTCACCCCAGAGGAAATGTCCCTGATCCTGGACGAGGCCCTTCGCATAAAGGCGCTGCAGAAGAGCCGTATCCCCTACAGACCCCTGCGCGGACGTACGCTCGCCAT
>DASUNJ010000044.1:0-3037 GCA_036277235.1 Thermoanaerobaculia bacterium
CCCCTCTCCCCAACCCTCTCCCCCGCCTGCGCGGGGGAGAGGGAGCCCGTGCTATCGTTTCCCTGAGCCCCCTCGCATGCCCGACCGAGCGGAGTCAGTCCAGAAGATCGTCGAGGAGCTGCAGGCTGGCATCTCCGTGGAGGAGAACTTCCGTCTCCTCTGCGACCTCTTCCATCGTCCCCTCTACCACTTCTTCTCCAAGCGCGGCTTTCCCGCCCAGGATTGCCTCGACCTAACCCAGGAGACGTTCCTGGGGATCTACAGAGGCATCGGCACGTTCCGCCGGGACGCGCGGTTCGAGACCTGGCTGTTCAAGGTCGCCACGAACTCCTTCCGGAAGCGCCTGCGGTGGGGAACGGCCGACAAGCGGGCCGGAGAGGAGGTCCCGCTCGAAGCGGATCCGTCGGGAGGGACGGTTCCAGGGCTGATGGCGGATGAACCGATGTTCGAGAGGGAGCGCGCTCGGCTGCTGCGCGACGCCATCGAGGGGCTGCCGGAGCAGATGCGGAAGTGCCTGATCCTGCGGGTGTACCATGAGCTCAAGTACCGCGAGATCGGCACGGTGTTGCGCCTGTCTCCGGAGACGGTCAAGGCCCATCTGTTCCAGGCCCGAAGGCGGCTCCAGGAGGAGCTCGGTGACTACTTCCGGGACGCGGTCCCCGAAGAGGCGGCATCATGAAGCGAGACGAGACCTTGCACGGCGTCATCGAAGAGATCCTCGGAAATCCGGACGGGCATCCGGACGCGGACGAGCTCGTGGCCTATCACGAAGGCACGCTCGCCCCCGGCGACGCGCAACGCATCCAGGACCATCTCGTGGCCTGCCGCGAGTGCGCCTTGCTGATCGCGGACCTGGAGGGGCTCGGAGATTCCGACTTCGGAGCGGACGAGGATCTCCGGGAGGAGACGGCCGAGCTGGTCTGGAAGAACGTCCGGCAGCAGATCCGGCGGGAAGAGGGACCTCCGAACGTCATTCCCTTTCGGGGGAGGGAGAGCCCCCGGGACCTGCCAGGCTGGCTCCGGCCGCTGGCCGCGATGCTGGTGATCTCAACCCTGGCCCTCTCCGGCTGGGTGGCCTACCTGCGCGGCCAGGTCAAGGATCTGTCGAGCCCGCAGCTCAACGCGCCCATCCTGGACCTCTACCCCGCCGGCTCGACCCGCGGCGAAAACCCCGCCGTCCAGACCGTGCCGCCGGATGCCCGGCTGTTCACCGTCGTCCTCAACCCCGCCGGCCGCCCGGCGTTCCAGGAGTACGAGCTGCAGATCGTGGACGCCGAGGGCAAAGAGATCCGGCGGGACGGTGGCTTGAAGCCCAACCCGTATGGCTCGTTCAGCGTGACGTTGTCGAGGGACCTTCTGGGAGCCGGGGACTTCCGCGTCCGGCTCGTGGGGATCGATTCCGGCGGCAGCCGGCAGACGGTCGAGGAGTATGCGCTGCGCATCCCATAGCGCCGTCCTTCTGGTCCTTTTTTCCGCCTGCCAGGAGAGATCCGCCCGCACGCTCGACCCGGGAACCACGATCGAGGCTCAGATCAAAGGGGGCGAAACCCACGCCTATCTCCTCTCCTTGAAGAAAGGCCAGTACGCCGGCCTCGTCGTCGATCAGCGCGGCGCCGACGTGGCCATAACCCTCCACGATCCGGACGGCCTCCTCCTCGCCTCCGTGGACAGCCCCCAGGGTGCCCGGGTGCCGGAGCCGGTCCCCGTCGTCGCCGACATCGTGGGGACCTACAGGGTGGAGGTCAGCGCCCCCGAGGGGGAGGGAAGCTACGCGGTAAGGATCGACGCCATCCGACCCGCGACTTCAGCAGACCGCACCCGTGTCCGGGCCGAGCGGCTGCTCTCTAAGGCGGAAAACCTGCGGCGGCGCGACGACAGGCTCTCGCGGGAGTCGGCGGCAATCAAAGCCCGTGAGGCCGCCGGCCTCTTTACCGATCCGAGCCGGAGGGCGGACGCCTTCTACACCCTCGGGACCGCTCTCTATCTCTTGGACGACAACGCCGGTGCCCGGGACGCCTACGGCCGCGCCCTCGCGCTCTTTCGCGAGGTGGGCCGGAACCGCGAAGCCGGCAAGGCTCTGAACGCCCTCGGCCGGAGCTGGCGCCAGGAGCCCGGGCGCGCGCTGGAGCTCTACCGCGAGGCGCTGGCGCTGAACCGCCGCCTCGGCGACCGGCAGCAGGAGGCGACCACCCTTCAGAACCTGGGCAAGGTCCATCAATCCCTCGGCGAGACCGAGGAGGCCCTCGCGCACTACGAGCGCGTCCTCCCGATCTGGCGCGAGCTGGGGGTAAGGTCCGAGGAGGCAGGCACCCTTCTCGCCCTGGGCGATCTCTACCAGCGCATGGGCGAGCCGCGGAAGGCGCTCGACCTGCTCCCCCGCGCCATCGCCCTGTTCGAGGCAGCTGGGTCCTCGGGCGATGCGGCCTCCGCCCTGACCACGCTCGGCGACGCGCAGGCGCGCGCCGGACAGGTCAGCGAGGCCCTCGCCTCGCTGAGCCGCGCCCTCGCCATCCAGCGCCGCAACGGCAACCGCCGCGAGGAGGCGCAGGCGCTCAACAGCATCGGCTGCTGCCACCTCCTCCTTGGCCAGACCGAGGAGGCCCGCCGCTCTCTCGCAACAGCCCGGTCGATCTTCCGGCAGATCGGAGACCGCTCCTCCGAGGCCGTGGCCCTCGTCAACCTGGGCCTGGCCGACGAGCAGCGGCCCCGGCAGGCGATCACCGCTTTCGAGGCGGCGATGCCTTCGCTGATCTCCCACGATTACGAAGCTTTGGCGCTCCTCGGTCTCGCCCGCGCCCATCGCCGCCTGGGCGATCTCGCGTCGGCCCGGAAAGAAGCCGAAGGCGCAATCGATCGCATCGAGTCCCTGCGCGGCAAGTCCGCGGGCCTGGGGATGAGGGCTTCCTTCCTGGCTTCCAAGCAGGATTACTACGGCTTCTACGTGGACCTGCTCATGGACCTGCACCGCCGCGAGCCTGCGGCCGGCCACGACGCCCGCGCCCTCGCCGCGAGCGAGCAGGCGCGGGCGCGCAGCCTC
>DASUNJ010000045.1:0-11950 GCA_036277235.1 Thermoanaerobaculia bacterium
CCAACGGCTACAGCTACATCCTGAGTAGCAGCTCGTCCCAGGCCATCACGATCAACAACACAGGCAACTCTTGTCAGTAGACAGCCCGCCTCCCGAGCCTCCGCTCGGGAGGCAGGCCTCGCGTCGCGACACCGGCTCACCCCTTCTTCCGAACAATCGCCCGGCACCTGTTCAAGAGTCCACTACGAAGGGTTTCCGGTTCTGTCTACTGCATGTTCCGTCCTTCCCTCCCAGGCTTAGCCGGGCTTAGCCTGGCGCGAGGCACCTCTCTGGATCTTGCACCAGGACGGCATTGCCGGAGAGCGGATCGCGCAGGTTCTCGTCGAGCAGCGCGTTGAGGTTGGCGCCCGGCCGCCGGGCGGCGACGTCCAGGCGAATCCCGGGAAGGTCGTGGCCTCAGCCGTGCGGCAGGGAGATCACGCCCGAGCAGCCGCTCGGGGCCGTGCCACTGCGCCACGGCAACGCGGAGCCAGTGCGCCAGCACCACACGTCAAAACTTTGGGTAGGCCCAATGATGGTCCTCGCTCTAGATCTTGATGAGCATCCGCCGCCGATAAAGGACTGTCATCAACCACCACCAGAGGGCGAGGAAGGCCAGCGCCCAGGCGAGCGAGGCGACGTAGTCCGGCAGCCAGGAGGCGAAGAGGTGACGGTAGAGCCACTGTTGCAGGCTCACGGTCTCGTTGCCCTCGGTCCAATGGATCAGATAGAAGATCTTCGCCATCAGTGTGCTGCCGAAGAAAGCCACGATAGCGTTGGTGCCAAAGACCAGGAAGGGCCGTGCCCAGCCGTCGCGCCCCCGGATGTCGACGAGCTCATGGACCGCGGCGAGCAGCAGCAGTGCCAAGCCGGCGGTGAGCAGCACGTAGGTGCTCGTCCAGAGATTCTTGTTGATGGGAAGCCAGCGGCCCAGGACGAGCCCCGCGGTCGCGGTGAGACACCCCCAGAGCAGCAGGCCCGTCCGCGTCTCGCGCCGGGTCCGCGGCGAGCGCAGCCAGTCGCCGGTGAACAGGCCGATCAGGGCCGTGGCGATGGCGGGCACGGTGCTCAGGATTCCCTCCGGATCTCCCGGGCCCGGGGCTTTCCTCCACGTGTGGCGGCCGAGGACGAAATGATCGATCCATCCGGCCAGGTTGCCGTCCGGGCTCAGATCCCCGGCGCCGTGCCCGGGCACCGGTATCCGCGTCATCGCCAGCCAATAGCCCGCGAGCAGAAACACGGTCAGGGCCAAGCGCGACCGGGGTCCGAGGTGGAGCCAGGCGAGCGCGGCGACCAGGTACACGACGGCGATCCGCTGCAGGACGCCGGGGATGCGGGCGGCCGGCCAGTTGACGGTGTAGAACGGGAACCAATTCAGGAACAGACCGAGGGCCAGGAGGATGAGAGTCCGCCGCACGATCTGCCGGTGGAGCGGGCCGCAATCGCCGCCCGACCGCTCCAGGCGTCCGGCGAACGCGTACGGGATGGCGACGCCCACGATGAAGAGAAAGAAGGGGAAGATGAGGTCGGTCGGCGTCCAGCCGTTCCACTCGGCGTGGAGGAGCGGAGCATAGGTCTTGTCCCAGTCCCCCGCATCGTTCACCAGGATCATGGCGGCGATGGTCGCGCCCCGGAAGATGTCGAGAGAGACCAGGCGCTCCCTCCCGGCCCGAGACGGCGCCACGGCCTCTCGCTGCAGCGGTTCCTTGCTCACCACGGTCACGGTCGCCAGCCTCCCTTGGAACTTGGAGCGAGGCTATCGTAACAGCTCGAACCTGCGTTGACGGGCCCAGGGTAGAGGCGTACCATCGGTCGAACGACATGCTGCCATATGCCACCTGCCGGTTGTCGATAAGGCGGTTCGCTCTGCTGCTCGCCGCCGCGTCGCTGGTGGCTGCCTCCCAGCTCGCGGCGCAGGTCCGGCCGCTCGGCGACGAAGAGGTCGCCGTCAGCGACAGCGGCTGCCCCGTGGTCGCCGGCCGCGACGACGGCTCTGCGGTGGTGCTGCGCTCGCACGGGGCCCTGCTCGCGGGCGGAGAGCTGCTCAGCGTCTCCGCCGCGGTCGACGGCTCCTTCAGCTCCGATCACCTCCTCGACCCGGGCGCCGGCGCCGACGACTACGCCAGTGTGACGGCGACCGCCGACGGCTACGTCGCCGTGTGGCGGCTGCCCGGCATCTGGCTTTCTCCCGGTTCGTCGCTGCCTGGGGAGTATGCGGGGGTGGCGCTCGACGCCGCGGGTGCGGCGACCTCGGCGCCGGTACTGCTCCACCGCCGCTACGGCCTAGTTTCGCCCCGGCGAATCGGCGGTTTCGTGGCGACGACGCAGTCGGCGGGCCGCAATGGCATCGACGTCCAACTGCTCTCGCCCCTGGGGAAGGCCGTCTCGGCGCCTGCGGCGGTGGTGCGCACCCGCTGGGATACCGTGGCGATACCGCAAGCGGTGCTGCATCGTCCGGACGGCCGGTTTACCGTGCTCTGGACCGAGATGCGACGAATCGCCGGCAGCGAGACCTGGCTGGGGACCTGGATGCGCCGTGTCAGCGCCAGCGGCCGACCGATCGGCAAGGTCGTGCGGTTGCTGCCGGCGCTCGCGCCGGGAGTGCAGCGGCGCGTGTCCGCCACCATTGCCGCCGACGGCACCCTCGCCCTCGCCTGGGCCGAGCAGGCGGTCGTGCACCCGAGGCTGCGGACGTTCACGGCGACGGGCATCCCGCTGGGACAGGCCGTCTCCATCGTCAACCGCTCGGCTTTGGTACAGGCACTGTCGTTCGGTGCGGGGGGCGACGTGCTCGTCCTCTGGCAGGATTTTGAAGTGCCGTCGCCTCGGTCGATCCAGGCGAGCCTGTTCTCGCGCCGAGGAGAGCCGCGCGGTGCGGCGGTCGAGCTGGCCAGCGGCGCCAGCGCCGCAACCCCGTCGATGCTGTGCGCTGACGTCGCCTCGACGGGGAGCGGACCGGACGGCGAGAGCTGGCTGGTGTTCTGGCTCGCCTCGGACCTGCCGGCGAACGACTTTCGGATCTTCGCCCGCCGGTTCGTCTTCGATTCCGCGGCGGGCGCTGGCGCCGCACTCAGCGGATCTCCCCGCTGAAGCTCTGCTCGGCGAGCCAGGTGTGGCGATCGCGAACGACCTCGCCGAAAACAGGTGCCTGGGGATGCGCCGGAGGCCACTCCTGGCGCGTAGAACTGGCTTCCTGCGCGCCCGCGGACAGTTCGAGCGCCTCGAGGCTGGACTTCAGCGCGCCTGACGAGACTTCCTGCGCGCCAGATTGGATTTTGACGCGCCCGATCTGTCTTCGAGCCCGTCAGATTGAAGTTTCAAGGGTTCGCTCTGTCATCGAGCGCTTCAGATTGAAATCCTAAGCGCCCGATCTCTTCCCCGGCGCGTATTTTTCCAATCTCAAGCGCTCGAGGCGAGCTCGAAGGCGTGTTAGAGTGTTTTGGATAATTCGCTGCCCACCTGAACCCTTGGAGAGGAAGCCTGAGGATCTCGAAGCGCAGCGGATGCCCGCCTTGTCACAGGAGGTCCCCATGACCATGCTGTGCCCCTCACGCCATTCTGTCCCGTTGCTGAAGCTCCCGTTGTTTTTCCTTGTCTGTCTTGCCGCCGCGTGGTCCGCAGGGGCTGGAGGAGGCCGCCTGGCTGACTTCAAGCCAGCCACTTCCCAACCGGGGCGCTTCACGGTCTTCGAGAGCGGCCAGGTCCGCCCTCTAGCCCTGTCCCCGAGCGGGAAGCTCCTCTTCGCGGCCAATACGCCGGACAATCGTCTCGAAGTCTTTCGCATCAAGAACCACGGCTTGGAGCATCGCGCCTCCATTTCCGTCGGCCTCGAGCCGGTGGCCGTCGCGACGCGCAGCGACAACGAGATCTGGGTCGTCAATCACCTCTCCGACAGCGTCAGCGTGGTGGAGCTGACCCAGGGCGGGCACAGCGGCCGCGTCGTGCGCACCCTGCTCGTGGGAGATGAGCCGCGCGACATCGTCTTCGGCGGGACGGGAAAGAACCGTGCCTTCATCACCACCGCGCATCGCGGCCAGAACGTCCCCTACGATCCCCAGCTCACGATTCCCGGCGTCGGCCGGGCGGATGTCTGGGTCTTCGATGCGGATCATCCCGGAGGCACGCTCACGGGGACGCCGCTCACCATCATCACCCTGTTCAGCGATACGCCGCGCGCCCTGGCGGTGAGCCCGGACGGCAGCAAGGTCTACGCGGCGGCGTTCCACTCCGGGAACCGCACCACGACCGTCAACGAGGCATTCGTCCCGAACGGCGGGGAAGCCGCGGGGGGCCTGCCCGGGCCCAACACCAACGCCGACGGCGTGGCGCAGCCGGAGGCCGGGCTCATCGTCAGATTCAACGGCACCCACTGGGTCGATGAGCTCAACCGGGCCTGGGACGACCAGATCCGGTTCTCCCTGCCCGACAAGGATGTCTTCGTCCTCGACGCGAACGCCGATCCGCCGGCGCAGCTCGCCGGAGCCGCCGGGTACTACCAGGGCGTCGGCACCATCCTCTACAACATGGTGGTGAACCCGGTGAACGGAAAGGTCTACGTGTCGAACACCGAGGCGGGGAATGAAAAGCGCTTCGAGGGCCCCGGCACCTTCGCCGGCCACAGCATCCGCGGCCACCTCCACGAGAGCAGGATCACGGTCCTCGGCCCGGCCGGAAGCGTCGCTCCGCGGCACCTCAACAAACACATCGATTACGCTGTCTGCTGCGACACGTTCCCGAACGCCGAGAACGACAGGAGCCTCGCCCTCCCGCAGCAGATGGCGGTCACGAGCGACGGGAAAACCCTGTACGTCGCGACGCTCGGCACGTCCAAGATCGGCGTTTTCGACACCCAGGCTCTGGAAAACAACACGTTCACGCCGAGCACCTCGGATCAGATCAGAGTCTCCGGCGGCGGCCTGACCGGCCTGGTGCTCGACGAGGACGCGCACCGGATCTACACGCTGACCCGCTTCGACAACTCGATCGCGGTCGTCGATACGGTCTCGGGCGCGGAGATCGAGCACATCGCCATGCACAATCCCGAGCCGCCGAGCGTGGTCGCCGGGCGTCCTTTCCTCTATGACACGTCGCTCTCTTCGAGCCACGGAGATTCCTCCTGCGCCAGTTGCCATGTCTTCGGCGACTCCGACAGCCTGGCCTGGGACCTTGGCAATCCGGACGGCTCGGTGCAGCCCGTTCCGGGGCCGTTCGAGGTGCGCCCCTCGGATTTCGGGCTGGCGGACAGCCATCACCCCATGAAGGGGCCGATGACCACGCAGAGCCTGCGCGGCATGGCGAACCACGGGCCGATGCACTGGCGCGGCGACCGCACCGGCGGCAACGACAACCCGAGCGCGCAGCCGGACAGCGGGACCTTCGACGAGGTCGCGGCATTCAAGATGTTCCAGGCAGGCTTCACCGACCTCCTGGGGCGCAGCGGACCGATCGACGACGACGCGATGGAGGCGTTCACCGCCTTCATCCTCCAGGTCACGTATCCGCCCAACCCGATCCGCAGGCTCGACAACCAGCTCACCCCGAGCCAGCAGGCCGGGCGCAGCTTCTTCCTGGACAACGTCTCCGATTTCACCAACCTGGGCACCTGCGCTTCCTGCCATACGCTCAATCCCGACGCGAACCAGGAATTCGGCGTGGCCGCGCCAGGCTTCTTCGGCACCGACGGCCGCTATTCCTTCGAAGGGGGGGCGGAAGCACTCAAAATGCCGCACCTCCGCAATGCCTACCAGAAGGTCGGCATGTTCGGACTGAAGACCGGCCCGGTCATTCCCACCAGCGACGCCTTCCTGGGCGACCAGGTCCGCGGCTTCGGCTTCACTCACGACGGGGCTATTCCGACGATCGTCGACTTCATGAGCATCACCACCGACGGGACGGGCTTCAACCAGTCTCCGACCACGCCCGGCGGATTCCTGCCCGGGCCGGCCGGCGAGCTGCAGAAACGGCAGGTCGAAGATTTCGTATTCGCCTTCGACAGCAACCTGGCACCCATCGTAGGGCAGCAGACGACGCTCACCGGGACGAACGGAGCCATGGCCGGAGAGCGGATCGACCTCCTGATCGACCGCGCCCGCGCGGGGGAGTGCGACCTGGTGGTCAAGGGCGGCAGCAACCAGGGTGAAAAGGGTTATCTCTACGACGTCGATTCCGGCCTGTTCCTCGGCAACCGGAGCCACGACGCGCCGCTCTCGGACGCCAGCCTGCGGCAGCGCGCCTTCCAGAAAGGCGGTGAGCTGACCTACACCTGCGCTCCGCCGGGCTCGGGAGCACGCGCCGGCATTGATCGCGATGAGGACGGCGTCCTCGACGGCGATGAAGAGGACGCCGGAAGCCACCCGGCGAATGCGGCCAGCGCGCCGACGCGGGCACCCTGATCGGCACAAAGAGCGCGATTAGGCCGTGCGCCGGATCGCGATCGCCTGCCGGTCGCCGGCCAGCAGCGACGCCAGCGACAGGATCACCAGGGTGACCAGGAAGATCACGTAGGCCAGGATCTCGGGCGAGAGCCCCACCACCTGGACCGGCAGCGCCGGGTCGTGCCGCATGATCGCCGCCTTCATGCCGGTGTAGTGCATGCCGCACACCGCCAGACCCATCACCAGGGCGCTGGCGACGATCTGCCACAGTCGGGTGGTGTTGAAGACCAGCCACAGGGCGGCGATCGACGCCACCACCGCGATCCCCAGCGAGATCCCCACGATCATCAGGTCGTAGGAGAGCTGGGCCTGCATCCGCATCGCGGCCATGCCGGTGTAGTGCATGGCGGCCACCCCCCCATGGCCGTGCCGAACATTCCTCTGCTGGCACTTGTCCTGGCTCCAGCGAGAAACTATCGAGACCTGCTCAGGATTCACTCGTGCTTTCGGCCTGCGCATTTGCACCTCGGTTGCACCCATGACTTCTCCGGAGGCTTCAGCCGGTCGATTGCTCGGACTCGACTGCTCCAGTGGCTACCGGGCGAACCGACAATTCCTCGGGCGGGACTTCCACCCGTTGGCTTCGAGACCCAGAGGTCTCTCCGTAATCTGGACTTCAGGTCACGTCGGACCTCCTTTCGTGTCGCACTACCTGCCGATTCTTGAAGAATCGGCAGGCACTTTTTTTGGTCGGACGCCTGACGCCGCGCGTCCTCACCGGCAAGGTCCAGGCCCCTCTGGGGATGGTGCGTGGGATGCCCTGTTTCAAGCCTTAGAGGCTGTTCAGAATCTCCGCCCGCTTCTTGTCGTACTCATCCTTGCTGATCAGTCCTTTCGCCAAGAGCTCGTCGAGCTTCCGGATTCTCTCCTCGACACTCTCCCTGGACGCGGACTGGGCTTCGCCACTCTTCGCCTCCATCTCCGCCCGCCTCTCCTCCCAGGCTTGAGTAAAACAAGAATTCCACATGAAGGAAAAGCGAAGTCCCCTGGTCACGATCGGGTCGCAGTCACCCTCCTTCCTGCCGCAGCTACAATCATAGAAAAACTTCTTGACCTTGGCAGGATCGATCCAGCCGGAGTAGAACTTCCCTCGCGTCGGATCCTCGCTCGGGAAATAGAACACCTGGACACGGCCCTCCTTCTCGTCGAAAACATATTGGGCGTTACCCAGGAGGAGGCCGAGCCCTTCGTTGCGGATAGCGGCGACCGGTTGCCCTTTCTTCAGACTCGTCATCGTCTCCAGGGCGCCCGGCCGGGCGTACACGGGGGTGTCTTCGAGCACGATGCCGCCCTCGCCTTTCCTGTCAGCCGACACTTGCGAGGACAAAAGGATGAAGATGGTTGCAGCGATCAGGATCCTGCTCCTATACTTTTTCATAGCTCTCTCCTTTCCTGAATGCAATTGCGTTAAGCCGCGCATCAGCTACTCTGCGTACTCCAACAGCTTGCAGAAGCCGTTCTGTACCGCCGCGACCGAACCTACCTGAAAGGGGTTGATGGTGAAGACCGCCTCGACACGAACCTTTCCACCCTCTCCGGATTCAACCACGATGTTCAACGGTAATCTGGCGCCCTGGCCGCCGATGGTCTCTGAGTTCAATGCAGTGATGACGCCCAGTTCTTCATTGGCCCGGATGTCGAACCAACCGTTGACGGCAACGGACTGTGCCATCCGTTTGAAGATGACGCTTTTCTCGAGGGTGAACGTCTGCCACGACTTGAACAGCTTCCCTTTGGAAAAGCTGCCCTCCCTGGAAAAATTGTCGATGCAGGGCCTTCCTGTCTTCCTACGCGCGTTCTCCTCCTCGTCCTCCTCGTCGATCGGTTCCTCGGGCACCAAGGCTTCCTGGATGGTGATCGTCTCGCCGGGTGCGATGGTGACGTCGCGGCGCAGAGACCTATAGCCTGTCCTTCCAATGCCGATACTTCGACTGCCGGGGGCGACGACGACCCCTTGTCGATCCTTGCCCAACCCCTTCGCCATACCGGCATGCTTTCCATCGATATAGACGAGCGCGTCTTCCGGCAGGATGCGGAAGATCAATCTCGCCAGATGAGCCTGGACCGGCACCTCCTGTTCCGGGGGTTTGACGGCGCTGGAGATGACCCGCACTAGATCTCGCATCTTCTCCCGCCTAGAGGAGGCATCGAGCGCCAAGCCGCGCCGCATCAGGACGCTCTTCATCAGCAACTTCTCCCCGGTGAAGTCTTGGAACGTCACGGCAATGCTGATCTCTCCGCTCATGACATCATCGAATACCTCGCCGAAGACGACGACGGAAACCCCCATCTGCTTGAATTCTCTCGACACCGCCGGAGCGATTTGGCTGACACTCTGTAGCGCCTTCTCATTCTCGATGACCGCTTGCAAGCGGTCGAAGTTTCGGCGCTCGAGGACGACATAAGCCCTGCTTTCCGACAGAGCCTCCTCAAACTCGTCCGTGAGGCTCGCGGTGAGCTCGGTCTTCTTGCCATCCCGCGTGGCAAAGTCCCAAACGACCAGGTTCTGAGCGAACGATGAGACCGGCTGCGACAGGACCGCAAACAGCAGAAGCGCACGCATCTTCATAGGCCAACTCTCCTCAGTATTGGCAAGGAGTCAGTGGCGAGCTCGGATTTGCATTGCCAGGAACCGTCGCAACGCATGGGGATCCACCCTCCCTCTCAAGCCTGATCTGATGATTCCCATCGTCGACAGGCACTTCGATCGTGATGAGATTCGCGGTTCGCTTCACCGGCTGCACTTCGCGCCCATCCAACCAGACGACTGGACTTTGCAACGAGGTCGGTACGAGGAGGTGCACGAGCTTGGTAGCCGTGGGTGCCTGGTGCCGTGGTCGTCCGTCTGGTTCGGGATCCAGTTGGTCTCGCTTGGTCTCCCTCGGGCTGCTCCTCACCGTTGGCGAGACCGTTGGCTGCTCCTGGCCGGTAGAGCCTCCGGCGGTGGACTCGCGGAGCAGCGTAGGAGGAAATGACCGAGACGGGGGTCCGCCGGACCGGTTTTGGATCAGGAACAGGCCCGCCGCGAGCGCGCAGGTGACACCCAAGGCGGCGAGAACCCGCGCTCTCCGCGGCCGGTGCGGAGGCTCGAAGATGTGCCCCTCCGACCGGTGCGGAGGCTCGGAGATGTGCTCCTCCGGCCGGCGCAGAGGCTCGAAGATGTGTCCCTCCGGAGCCCGCAGGAAGAGGACCGGCGTCGCCCATTCGTCTGCGTGCGGGAGCTCGCGGCGAATCTTCAGGCGCCCTTCGGCAACCGCCGCATCCAGAGGGTCGCCCGCCAGGAGCCGGTCATAGAATCCGCTGCTGAACGCGCTGGCAGCTTCGTCGCTAATGGGGAATTGCATGGCGACCACCGCCGGGAGACCGACGCGCAGGAGCGCGGTTGCCACCCCTCCGAAGGGGCCCGGCGCAGCTGCCCGTGCCGTCTGACATGCGTTGAGGACCGCCAAGCGCAGGGAGTTGATATCCCGAAGGTGGTCGGCCAGCAGAGCGCCGCTGACGGGTGCCGCGGCTCCCTCTCCATCCTCGAGGTACAGCACCCCTTCATGGCCATTCCTGCCGAAGGCACCGTGCCCCAGAAAGTGAAGGACATGGAACCGCCCCGCGAGGAGCTCCCGGCGCAGCCCCTCCAGAGTCGGCGTCTCAAGAGACACCACTTCGAGCCGCTGGCCGGAGAGATCTTGGAGAGCGCGGATCTCGCACTGCATGTGCGGTAGCGGATCGACTCCCCGTGGTTGCGGAGCCACGATCAGAACACGCAGCGGGAGAGGTAGGCGAGGCAAATCACCGGACAGTGGAAGATCCAGGTGGCGGACGATGGAGGTCCGGCGCGTCAAGCCGAGGAAGACGTCGTCTTCGACTCGGTAGAGGAGCTCCCAAGGCAGGTTCTGGACCGCGACAAGCCGTGGATCGCTCAGGCTCATCTGGAGCTTGATCCTGAGGCCGACATCCTCGCGGCCAAGGCGTCCGAGCATGTGGTGATAGCGGTTGCGGACCGGTTCGGGGAAGAGGGCCTTGAAGAGTTGGGCGCCGATGTCCCTTTGCCGATCTTCGACAGGATGAAAACCGGTAGGGTTGAGATCGCGGAGGAGAGCCTCCTCCCGGCTTCGCTGCACGAATCGCTCGAGGTCTTCGGCTGTCCGTTCAACCTCCTGTCCGACAGGCGGCATCACGAAGGGCGCTTCGGCCTCTCCGGCCGGGGAATCGACGAGACGGATCATGAGACCGCTCCCGGCTCCGATGTCGAGGCGCAGGAAGAAATCGAGATAGTCCATAAGCTCCCAATCTCTTCTCTCTCAGCCGTTCCAGCACGTCACTCACAGCCTTAGGAAAGACACGGACGAGGTGAGAGTGTTTAGCAGGCCTCGTCATGGCCGCCCACGGCCGGCAGAGGGCCGCTCCAACTCGGACTTGAGATCGCGGGAAGAAAAGGAGCAATTCCCCTCCGTTTTCCGTCTTTCTTGGTCATGTCAAGGCGTCTCCGCTTCATCCTATCGGGGAGAGAGTAGAGTCGGCGGCGGGCGCGTTGGCTGTAGGTCGAGGGAGTAGCTGTTGCCGACGGCTTTCGCCGTAGTGCCGGTGCCCCGGCCGGTAGAACCGGGGGATCGGTATTCCGGACGAGGTCTCGCGGGTCTCTTCGTCCGGCGGAGCGGGGGCGGGCGTGTCGGTGGCCATGAGGTTCACTCTCCCGAGGCGCGCGGGAGCGGACCTGGCGCGCGGAGCCTGTCTATCTCGGCTGGCCGAAGAGGGCCGGCCATGGCGCGCCTGCACTGGGTGCCAGGCCTTGTTCTGGTGGCACCGGGAAGCACCGGATAAGTGCCGGGCGAATGTTCGACACTTGCCAGCACCCGCCGCGGTCCGCGCAACGAGCAGAGCGTCCGCTCCGCTCCCCAAGTATTGTCCGCCTGGACGAGCCGATCAGGCCGTGCGCCGGATCGCGATCGCCTGCCGGTCGCCGGCCAGCAGCGACGCCAGCGACAGGATCACCAGGGTCACCAGGAAGATCACGTAGGCCAGGATCTCGGGCGAGAGCCCCACCACCTGGACCGGCAGCGCCGGGTCGTGCCGCATGATCGCCGCCTTCATGCCGGTGTAGTGCATGCCGCACACCGCCAGCCCCATCACCAGGGCGCTGGCGACGATCTGCCACAGGCGGGTGGTGTTGAAGACCAGCCACAGGGCGGCGATCGACGCCACCACCGCGATCCCCAGCGAGATCCCTACGATCATCAGGTCGTAGGAGAGCTGGGCCTGCATCCGCATCGCGGCCATGCCGGTGTAGTGCATGGCGGCCACCCCCACTCCCATGGCCGTGCCCCCGCCGGCCAGCCGCCACGGGCTGGTCGGCCCCTTGCCCACCACGTAGATCCCGAGGCCGGTGACGATCACCGCCACCAGCAGCGAGGCCAGGGTGATCGGCACGTCGTAGGCCACCGGCATGCCCATGTCGAAGGCCAGCATGCCGATGAAGTGCATCGACCAGATCGCCCCCGCCCCCATCGCCAGGGCCCCGGCCAGGAGCGAGCGCCACTTCTCGG
>DASUNJ010000046.1:0-7746 GCA_036277235.1 Thermoanaerobaculia bacterium
CAGGCGTCCGGCGTCGATCTCGGTCGCCATGTCGGCCAGGTAGAACTGGATGGCCTGGAACTCGGCAAGCTTCTGGTTGAACTGCTCGCGCTCCTGGGAATAGGCCAGGGCCTCCTCGAACGCGCCCTGGGCAATGCCCACGGCCTGCGCGGCGATGCCGATGCGTCCGCCGTCGAGCGTGGCCATGGCGATCTTGAAGCCCTCCCCTTCCTCGCCCAGGCGCCAGCTGGCCGGGATGCGGCAGTTGTCGAACGAAAGCTCGGTGGTGCCCGAGGCGTTCACGCCCAGCTTGAACTCGTGCGTGCCGTGGTGGTACCCGGGAGTGTCCGCGGGCACGATGAAGCAGGTGATCCCCTTGTGCCTCTTCGCCAGGTCCACCGAGGCGAAGACGAGGGCAATATCGGCGTGGGTGCCGTTGGTGATGAACACCTTGTTGCCGTTCAGGACGTAATCGTCGCCCTCGCGCCGGGCGGTGGAGCGCAGGCCCGAGGGATCGCTGCCGGCGCCAGGCTCGGTCAGGGCGAAGCAGCCGAGCTTCTGGCCGGCGGCGAGCGGAGTCAGGAACTCCTTCTTCTGCTCCTCAGTGCCGAATTTGAGCAGCGGGTAGCAGACCAGGGAGTTGTTGACGGAAAGGATGACGCCCGAGGTGGCACAGACGCGGCTGATCTCTTCGATGGCGATGCAGTAGGACACGGTGTCCATACCGCCGCCGCCGTATTCCTCGGGAATGAATACGCCGGCGAGCCCGATCTCACCTGCCTGGTCGAAGAAGGAGCGCGGGAACTCCCCGGTCTGGTCGATCTCCTTGGCCCGAGGCTTGGCCACTTCTTCGGCGAAACGGCGGACGGTCTCTTGCAGGAGCTTCTGCTCTTCCGTGAGCTCGATGTGCATGTCTTTCCTTAATTGAGATGGGCGGCGGGAGGCGAAGCCTCCGGCCGCCCCCGATCGTAGCAACCGGGCTCACGGAGGGTCAAGGAAGACCCGCTAGCTCGGATACTCCGGGGGATCCTCCCCGTAGGTCGACTCGTACTCCATGTTGCCGTCCTTCTTGTGGACCTTGATCTGGCCCAGCTCCGCGGCCTGCGCGAGCCGCCGGGCCTCCTCGATGGCCTCTTCCTTGGTATCGAACTCCTTGCGGAAGGTGGCGTTCTCCTGTGAAACCAGCCACTTCTCCGCCGAGGAGTTGGGAACTACGTGGTATACGGTTCTTTCCTTGGTCTTTGTAGCCATACCAGCGTCCTCCTTTGCAGCTACCAAAGAAGGCAATCTACATGCCAGATCCGGCAACCTTCCCCGAATCTTCCCCTCGGGGGGAGTTTGAGGCACAATACCGGCCGGCCCATGAAGACGAACGAGCTCAACTACACGGAAACCGAGGTCAAGAGCTACCTTCCCACCGGCTGGTCCCTCACCAGGGACGGCGCGGGCACATGGGACGCCAAGAAGAAGGTCTGGCAGCTCCGCGTCCTCGACGGTGTCGATTTCGACTGGCCGGTCGTCGTCAAATCCGACGACGCCGGCTCCCTCGGCCGCCTGGAAGCCCTCGGCCGTGCCATGAACGCGGTGTTCCGCGAGCGGCTGGGATAGGGCTTACTCCCCGGCCGACCAGGGCGGCGCCACCCCGTTCATCCGCGCATAGGCGATCGACTGCCCCAGGTGCTCGTGGTCGTGGCTGGCGACGACCATCATGGCCTGGCGGATGGTGGCGTCCTGGCCGAACAGCTTGATCGCCTTGGTCAGGTCGGCCGTGGGCGCGTTCTTGATCGCATTGCGGGCGTGCTCGAACGAGGCCTTCATCGTCGCCAGGACCTTGGCCTTGTCGCCGCCGTTCTTCTCGAACTCCCGCGGGTTCGTCCCCTCCGGCACCTTGACGCCCCAGAAGGTCGGCAGGAAGTAGTTCCCTCCGGCCACGTGCATGAACACCTCTCCCACCGAGCGGATCTTCTCGGCCGGACGCCAGCCGTACTTCTCGGCCGGCATGGCCTCTGCCAGGGAGGTCAGCTTCTTCTCGGCATCGTCGATCAGCAGCAGGATGTCCCCCCGCACGTCGTCGCCGGCGCTGGCGGGCATGGCCTTGGCCTCTTCGTGCGCGAAGGCCGGCAGGGACAGCAAGGACAGCAGGAACAAGCAAGACAGTCGTCTCATCTCGGATCTCCTCCGTAGTGGTTGCGGAAAGGCATCTTAGCTCACTCGGGAAAGGCTAGAATCTCCGCCGTGCACCAGACCCTCGCCCTGCTCGCCAGCTTCGGCACCTTCGCCCTGCTCGTGGCCCTGGTCGCCTGGCTCCAGCGCAAATCCTTCCTGGTCCGGCAGCTCGCCTTCCCGCTCTATGTCGGGGCCGCGGCCGCCGCCCTCGAGGTGTACGCGCTGCTCGGGCCTCCGGATGCAGGAGTGAGCGACGGCGCGCGCGCCTGGATCCTCCTCTTCCTGGGCGCCGTCACCGTCCTGCGCCTCCTGGGTCTCTACTTCTTCGATGTCCGCCTCCGCGCCCGCACCGGGTTCAAGCTCCCGCCGCTCCTGCCGGCGGTCACGATGTTCGTGGTCTACCTGATCGCCGCCTTCGTAACTCTCCGGGTCACCTTCCCCAAGCTCGAGCTGGGCGGTCTGATCGCCACCAGCGCGGTCACCTCCCTGGTTCTCGGCCTCGCGCTCCAGCCCATTCTCTCCAACTTCTTCGCCGGGCTGGTGATCAGCATTGAGCGGCCGTTCCGGATCAACGACTGGATCAAGGTCGGCGACTTCGAGGGCCGTGTCGCCGCCATCACCTGGCGCACCACCCACCTGCGGACGCGGGAGAACGACAACCTCGTGATCCCGAACAGCAAGCTCGCGGACGAGCGGTTGGTGAACTTCTACTATCCGCACCCCATGCACTTGGAGCGCATCAAGGTGGGCGCCTCCTACGACGTGCCGCCCTATCGGGTCCGCCGGGCGCTCCTGGAATCCATCGTGGGCGTCCCCGGGGTCCTAGACAAGCCCACGCCCGAGGTGTTCCTCCCCAAGTTCGACGACAGCTCCGTCGGCTACGAGCTGCGGGTCTGGATGGACGACGTGGCCAACGCGCCGCGCATCGCCAGCGAGGTGAGGGGGCGCATCTGGGAGGTCTTCCGCAAGGAGGGGATCACGATGCCCTATCCCATCCGCACCGTGGAGATCTCGCGGCGACCGCGTCCCCAGGAGGCCGATGCGGATCGCCCCCGCCCGGCGCGGCTGTTCGTGACGGAGGGGATCGAGCGCGGCCAGTCCGTGGACCTAGATCTGAACGGCGAGCCCGTGACCGTGGGCCGCTCCCGCAACTGCACCCTCGTCCTGACCGAGCCCAACGCCAGCAAGGAGCACCTGCGGATCGCCTGGGAAGACGGCAAGTGGGCCGCGACCGACCTGGGGAGCAGCTTCGGCACCAAGATCAACGGCCGGCCCGCCACCCGGGCCGAGCTTTCAGCCTTCGATCGCATCGCGATCGGCGATACGGTTATCATCTTCGAGACCGGCGTGTGACATGACCGCAGACCTTCCCTCCCAGATCGGCCCCTACCGCGTCACCGAGCTGATCGGCCGGGGCGGCTCGTCCCCCGTCTACAAGGCGGTGGACCCGAAGAACGGCCGGCCGGTCGTGGTGCGGCTGCTCTCGCCGCACCTGATCGAGAACCCGGGCGCGGCAGCGAGGTTCGAGCGCGACTCGCGGGCCCTGATGTCCACTCCCCATCCGAGCCTGCTCCAGATCCTGGACACGGGCGTCGAGGGGACCCGTCCCTACCTGGTAACCGAATGGATCCAGGGCATCGGCCTCGACAACGTGCTCAAGGAGCGCCGGCTCTCGGTGACCGAGATCCTCACGGTCATGAAGGGGGTCTGCCGCGGCCTCGCCCATGCCCATCAGCTCGGGGTGGTCCATCACCACATCTCGCCGCACGCGATCCTGGTCGCTCCGGACCTTTCGATGGCCAAGCTGACCGAGTTCGGCTTCACCCGCGTCGAGTCGCTCGGCCTGACCGGCACGGTCAGCACCGGCGCCATCACGCTCGGGGCCTTCCACTACCTGGCGCCCGAGCAGGTGGACAGCAACGCGAAATCGGACCACCGGGCCGACATCTACGCCGTGGGCGCCGTCTTCCAGGAGATGCTCACCGGCCGGCCGCCGACGGGGAAGTTCTCGCTCCCCAGCCAGTCCAACAGCGAGCTGCTGCCCGAGACGGACACGATCGTGCTCAAGTGCCTGGCGCGCAACCCAAGCGAGCGCTACGCCACGGCGCTGGAGCTGCTGGGCGACCTCGGCAAGCTGGAAGAGGCGCTGAATCTCCGTCTGCTCTCCGAGATCCGCGGCGTCACCCAGAAGGCCGCGGGCTCCAAGAACAAGGGGCTGCTGATCGGCGGCCTCGTGGCGCTCCTGCTGGTGCTCGCCGTGGTCGGCTACCTGATCGCCCGCTAGCGGCCGGCGTCCAGACCTCCACCTGAGAGGCTCCGCACGCAGGGCATGAGGCATCGCGCGCGGGGCGAGAGGCATTGAGCGCGGGGCATGAGGCATCGAACGCAGGGCGAGAGGCATCGAACGCAGGGCGAGAGGCCTCGCACGAACAGCGAGTGACTTGCCCCACGTCACGAGCGACTTGCCCCACGTCGTGAGTGACTTGCCCCACCGCGTGACTATTGCCGCGGGGCGAGTGTCTCCTCAGGCGGTAGGATAGACTCCGCGTGATCCCCTTAGACGCGGATCTCGGCTCCGATCCCCAGTTTCCTCTTCACCTGCCCGCCCGCGATAGCGGCGCGAGCGAGAGCCGCGGTCTTGAGCCAGGGGGCGCCGGTCTTCTCGGCCACGTACCGCCTTGCCGCGCCCAGGTCCTCGACCCGGGGCCAGAAGTTCTGCGGGTTGTTGAAGTCTTCGAAGAACTCGGCGGCGATGCCGGGGTGGCGGGTGCCGGCGAGCAGCACCTCCTTGGCGGCGGGGGTGATCGGCTCCAGGAAGAGGTTCGAGAAGCCGGTGATCCACCTGGCGTCTTTCTCCCAATGCTCGTCGAAGACCGACTGCATCCAGTCGGCGTCGAACGGCCGGCTGCCGTGCTCCACGATACGCCGGGTATAGACGTCGGCGGCCTTAGAGGCGCAGTTCGAGCCCTGCCCCGCGATCGGATCGTTGAGGACCACGGTGTCGCCGATCCCGAAGGCGAGCCGTCCCGAGGGGAGCCGGGCGGCCGGCTTGCGCACCGTGGGAGTGACCGCGCCCTTGGCCCAGGCCAGCGGATCGGCGAGCTCCGCGCCGCGCAGGTGCTCCTCCTCCCAGGGCGCCCATTTGGCGATCAGCTCCTTGGCGACCGCCATCATGTCCTCGCCCGTCTGGGCCGCGTCGAAGCGGTCCAGACCGCGGCCGGCCTTGCACTCGAAGAGGATGCTGTAGGTGGACTGCGAGGCCTTGTGATGGAAGGGCACCCAGAAGACCTCGCCGTCCTGCTCGAACAGGGTGAACTTCACGGTGTGGAAAGGGATGTGGGTCCACGGCTTCAGGCCCTTGACCGTGATCAGGGCCAGCTTGCGCTGCGGCTCGGCGTAGGTGCTGCGGGCGGGGTCGCGCTCGAAGAGGGACGAGATCTCCGCCTTGCCCGCCGCCACCACCAGGAGGTCGTTCTCTGCCGCCAGGGCGTCGAGGTCGGGGACCCCGATGGGTTGGATGACCAGTTTGCCGCCGCGCGCTTCGAGCTCGCGCATCCAGCGCCAGTACTTGAGCCGCTGGTCGATCGCCTGCCCCGGCCGGCGCCAGCGTCCCGTCATGTGGAAGAGGCGATTGGCG
Organism: Thermoanaerobaculia bacterium; assembly: GCA_036277235.1. GTDB lineage: Bacteria > Acidobacteriota > Thermoanaerobaculia > Multivoradales > UBA5704 > DATMER01. Next base: position 5,783 of record DASUNJ010000046.1, read on the forward strand.
GGCGCCAGGCAGAAGTCGAGGTGGATCCCCTCCCCCCACTTCACCTCGTCATCCCAGAAGTTCAGCCCCAGCTCGCGCTCATAGGACAGGCCGCGGTCGAAGATGAACGCGGTCGCCGGCACCCTGCCGTTCAGGACCTCTTCGGGAGTGCGGTCCGAGTACAGGGTGACGGCGTATCCGTGCCGCAGCAGCCCGAAGGCCAATTGCAGGCCAGCCTGGCCGGAACCGACGATGGCGATCTTCCGCATGGGACGTGCTCCTCTTTCTGGGTGGATACGCACGCCGGCCGCGAGAGTTTCCCCTGCCTGTTCACGCGAGGCCCCAGCCACTCCAGGGACGCTCACCGTCCTTAAGAGAATAATTGAAATACTCTTGTCAAACAATAAGATTGCACCCACCAGACAGTAGACTTAAAATGACTCGAAGCCTGGATCCCCCTATGGGTCATCCATTGGATCGATTCCATACGCAACTGAGTCGAGACAGGAGAATTTCGTGATTGAGTTGCCACTCCCGTCTGCCAAGCTGATGGAAGTACCCTTTGTTCCCAACATGCCTGCAAGAAAAGGCGGCCGAAGGCAGGTGCCCCCCCTTGAGAAGCGCGTTCTCGTGGGGACGCCTCTCACTTTACCTCTAAATAAGAAGACAGTTGGAAAAGACCCTGAGCTTCTGGAGTTTCTCAACCGGGAAAAGGATAAATTCAAGTATCATCTGGTGCGCCTTTCCGTGTCGCTCCAGCCCGAAAACAACGAGACGTTCCAGATGGTAACCCTGAACGTGACCCTAGATTGTGCGGCCGGAAATGAAGGTTGCCAACCTATCGTCTGGTCGATGCAGCCCATGCATGATATGGATGTCGACACATATACTTCGACGGCGAAGCTTTCCGTCGATGCCAAATTACTCTCCGCTGAGCTCGGCGATGGCGTCGTTATTTCGATCAAGAATGAGTTCATAACGCCTTTTGGCTTGCAGACCTCGACACCCTATTGGGTTTTCACGCCCACCTCGGCCCGCCGGATTTCCGGCGCCTATCAATGTAAACTGATCGTCCGAGCTCCCGCTACCGGTCCTACCCAGGGTGAAGTCACCATCGACGTATCTCTCGAGCGGACAGCGTTCATCTTCTCATACCGCTCGGAGTACACCAAGGACACGACGTTCACCTTGGATTAGCGCGGGCTATGGAATCACCGATTCACCTGATCCTCCGGTTGGCTGCCCTGGAGGAGCACGGTCAACGGACGGAGCTGGTCTTTGAAAATCCACAGTTGCTGAATCCACAGATCCAGGCGGCTCTGCACGAGGAGCTCCAAACTCTATCGTCTAATGAACGCGAGATTCTGCAAGGCATCCTGCTCACCTTGATTTCGATCCGGAACAGGCTTGAATCAGGCGAAGCGCGTTATCCACTCGGCACGGGCCCGATCGAGCTCATCTGGACTCAGCAAGGAAACGGTGAAATCAACGACAGCCAAGCCAGTGCCCTCGCAACTCGCCTGGGCTCCGAGAATCGGCTCTCGCCAGTTTACTGCGAAAACCTGTCTGGCTACCTAGTTGACCTGGTTCATTCGGGACAGTGGCAGGCAGCCTTACGGCGCGCTCGCCTGCTGATGGCTGCGATCCTGGCCTTGCCCGTCGGGGAGGCGGAGCTGATTCCATATGCCAACCCCGTCCTGGACTGGCTTGAAATTGCCAAGGAGGCGCTTGTTCAGCTAGGTGATCGGCGGATCTACCAGCAAGCCCAGAGGGTCGGCGAGGCGCTGGTGAGGCAGGCGACCCTATCTAACAACGACTTGTTGCGCGGCGCCGCCCTACACCGGCTGGGCGTCCTCTCTCTGGATCCTTACTTCGCAGGGCGCTCCAGTTCGGGCTATGCCTTCGGGATCGAGGTCTGGCGGCACAGGCTGGCAAACGATTACCCCTCAGTGTTGGAGGAGAGCCCGGAGAACGAATGGCTGATG
>DASUNJ010000047.1:0-3634 GCA_036277235.1 Thermoanaerobaculia bacterium
AGGGGCTGGGCGGAGCCATGCGGCGCAGCGTTCACAGCTACCTGGTCAGCGTCCAGGTCGACGACGTCCCCTTCGACGGCTCCTATCACGAGCTGGAGGTGAAGCTCCGCAACGCGCCGCGCGGCACGCGGATCCATCACCGGGACGGATATTTCGCGCCCGTGCCGTTCAAGCAGCAGGACGGCGTCCAGCGGCTCGCCGATGCGGCGCGGCTGGTGTCCGGGGACGAGGAGAGCGACGACCTCGGAATCTCGGTGGTGGCCGTGCCGCTGGCCTCCGGCGGCGAGACCACGCCCGTGGCCGTGCTGCTCGAAGTCCCCGGCCAGAAGCTCCTCGCGCCCGGCGGCTCGCAGCTCGGCATCGAGGTCTACGGCTACGCGGTCGACGCCCAGGGGAGCAGCCGCGACTTCTTCGCCCAGTCCGTGGACCTGGACCCGTCCAAGGTCGGCAGCCGCCTCGCGCAGGGCGGCGTGCGCATCCTGGGTAAGCTGGATCTTCCCCGCGGCGAGCACCGGCTGCGTGTGCTGGTGCGCGACCGGGCCGACGGACGCACCTCCCTGCTGACCGTGCCGCTGGGCCTCCAGGCCGAGTCTCAGGACCACATCGATGCCCTCTTCCTGCCGCCGGCCGAGGACCCGTGGATCCTGGTCCGCCCGGCGGAAGCGGAGCTCAACCTCCACGGCCGGTCCGTGGTGCCGGCGGCGCAGGCGGCACTGCCCGCGTCCGGCGAGGCGCAGCTCCTGGTGGTGGGGCATGGCCTCGCCGACCAGGGAGCAGCGCTGCGCAGCCGCATCCTCGGAGCCGATGGGAAGCCCGCGGCCGGAGGGGAGCTCGAGCTGCTGGCCGTCACGCCGGGAGAGGCCGGAGAGCCCGACCTGGTGGTCGGGCGTCTGAGCGCGGGCTCGCTGCCGCCCGGCAGCTATCTCCTGGAGCTGCGGCTCGGCAACCAGCCCCGGGCCAGGGCCGTGACCTCGCGGCCTTTCCGGGTGGCGGCGGCGATTCGGTAGAAGAAAAGTACGATGACGACGACGAGGGCTCCAAGGACGACGAAGCCCAGTCCTTGGAGCCCGTTCTCCGAGCGCTCCATCACCACCTCCGCCGGCTTGTTGGGCTGCACCACGGAGAGCGCCGTGGCCTTTCCTTCTGCCCCCTGGAAGACCACGGCAAGCCCGGGGGCCATCCCGTCACCCTCCCAGCGGAAGCGGGTCGGCGAGGTCGGGATCAGCCGGACGCGAGGGAACGGCGGACCTTTCAGGACCGAGATGCGCAGGCCGTCGCCCTCCAGCTCCACCTTGAGCGCCATGCCCATCTCCTCGTGCGTGTAGGTGCCTGGGAGCCGCTCGAGGTCGGCCCTGGCGACCTTCACCTCGGGCAGCTCGAAGTCCGGCCGCCGCATGCGCGCGAGGCAGGAGGTGTCGATCTTCTCGGCCGTGCCGGCCTCGACGAACGCGGCGACCAGGCCATGGACGCAGTCGTCGCCCTGCATCCCCTCCAGGTAATGGGAGCCGTCCGGGACGACGATGTGGCGCGCCCGCTTCAGGGTCCGGGCGACCCGCTCGCCGCCGGAAGACGGCGTGGCCGGGTCGCGTTCGCCCGAGATCAGCAGGGCCGGCACGTCAGAGACGACGGGAACCTGCAGGTCCGGCCCGAGGTCGCGGACCGGCCATCCCTCGCAAGCGGCTTTCTGGCGGCGGACGCGGAAATCCCCCAGGAAGGTGCCGGCCACGGCCGGCGCGATCTCCCCGTCGCGGATCAGGGCCACCTCCTCTGCGCAACTGACCGACTGCAGGAAGCCCGCCGAGATGCCGCTCATGTCGGCCCCGTGAGCGAAGGCCAGCCGGCCCAGGGGCTTCCAATTCCCCTGGGCCGCCTCGTGGATCACGAGCGGGAACAGCGCGGCCTCGATCGGCGAATACAGCATGTAGCGCAGGGTCTGGGCCACTCCGGCTTGCGCCAGGCGCAGCTCGACCGGCCGGCGGGTCGGCGGATCGATCATCCTGACCCGGACCGGGTCCGCGGCCACGCGGCGCAGCACGGCGGCCAGCTCTTCGCGCAGCTTCGGGTAGGCGCCACCGCAGACGGGGTCCCCTTCGCACTCGGCGATCAGGCCGTCGAGTGCCTTCTGGGAGGCGCGGGCCGTGCCCAGCAGGACCCCGGGTACCACGATGCCGTCCAGCGCCGCGGTCCGAACGCTCGCCGGATGGCGCCGCAGATAGGTCAGCACGGCGTGCGTGCCCCACGAGTTGCCGATCAGGTTGAGCGGGCCGTAGCCGAGAGCGGTGCGCACCTCCTCGACATCGTCCACCACGGCGTCCGTGGTGTACCAGGAGAGGTCCACCTCCTTCTTCAGGCGGTCCCGGCAGGCGTGGATCTTGTCGGTGGGCAGGAAGTCGTCGAGGAACCCCTGGCCGCTCATGTCCCCTTCGAGCTCCGTGCAGGAGAGCCCGCCGGACATGCCGGTTCCCCGCAGGTCCACCAGCAGCAGGTCGCGCTTCCCGCCCGCCAGGCCGAGCTGCTGGGCCTTGAAGAGACCGAACGGGATCGAGGCCTCCCCCGGGCCGCCCGCGAAAAAAGTGATCGGATCGGGGAGGCGTCCGGGGCCGGCGGCGGGGACCACCACGATCTTGAGCGGGATCTTCCGGCCGGTCCGGGCAGCCCGGTTTTCGAAAACCTCATAGGTGCCGCAGCGCGCCTCCGGGGGCATTCCCGGCTCCTTGCAGGGCTGGAGCTCCGCTGCAAATCCGGGCGCGATACCCAGGAGGTGAACCAGGACGGCGAGAACGGCAAACGGATTCTTCATGACGCACTCCTTCTGAAAGAGAGTCGTCTCACTCTCGTCGATCGAACGCGGAATGGGGTGGCTTCGTGTGCCTAGCCCGTGGCGGGCTCCGGCACGGACATGTGCATCTGCCAGCGGCTGGCGCTCTTGCGCAGCTCCTGGAGCTCCTTCCAGTAGGTCTCGATCGTCGCGCGGCCTTCGCCGCTCAGGCGGACGAGGGTCTGGGTCTTCTTGTTCACGAAGCGCTTCTCGGTCTCGACCAGCCCCCCCTCCTCCAGCTTCGAGAGATGGGAGGAGAGATTCCCCTTGGTGAGGCCGGTGATGCGCTGCAGGAACAGGAAGTCGGCGCGCTCGCAGGCCGAGAGCGCCGTCAGGATCGAAAGACGGGCAGGATCGTGGACCCGCCGGTCCAGGTTCGCGAGCTGCTCGAACGGGGTGACGCTCATCTCAGTCCTCCTCTCCGCGTCCGAGCACCCGGACGAGCTGCCAGTGATCGAGAAGGCCCGCCAGCACCATCGAGGAGCCGCAGAGGAGCAGGGCGACCCCGAGGTGGATGGCCGCCGGGGCGAACCAGGAGCCGAGGGCGGAAAGCCCGGACAGCAGGAGCCCGATCCCCAGGTAGTAGCCCTGGGACAGGCGTTGCTCCCGCATCCACCAGGTGCCGAGGAAGAAGATGCCGCAGAGGCCATAGAGCATGTGGATGAGCATGGCTCTGGTCATCGCCGGATCGCCGCTCCAGTAGATGACCTCGGAGCCCACCGTCACCCAGGGCGGCCAGAAAAGGAGCTGGAAAAGGATGAACACAGCACAAGCCAGCCCCCCGATGAGCAGGACACGCGGCACGGTGGGGATTGA
>DASUNJ010000048.1:0-8462 GCA_036277235.1 Thermoanaerobaculia bacterium
AGCAGCCCGAGGACTCGGCGAGCGAGCTGCTCCAAGTGGGCGGGATCGAGCTGGACATCGCCGGGCACCAGCTCCGGCTGGGGGGCAAGGAGGTGCCGCTGACCGCCACCGAGTTCCGTCTCCTGCGCCTGCTGATGGAGCGCAACGGCCGGGTGCAGACCCGGGGGCAGCTCCTCTCCGACGTCTGGGGTTACGCCGAGGACATCGACAGCCGCACGGTCGATACGCACATCCGCCGTCTGCGGCGCAAGCTGGGCCCCGAGGCCGACCGCATCGAGACCGTGATCGGCGTCGGGTACCGGCTGAGGCCCTGACGGCCTTGCGCTTCCCTCCCAAGCTGCGGCTCGCTCCGCTCTGGCCGGCGCTGGCGGCGGTGCTCACCGCCTCGGCGCTGCTCTGGCTCCTCCTCCCCGGCCTGTTCCAGCGCAGCGCCTCGACGCAGCTCCTGGACACGCTGCGCCTCCTCTCTCCGATCGTGGCCGAGCGCGCGGTCCAGCCGGGCGCCGACCTCCAGCGCTGGGTACACGAGATCGGCAGCTCGGACCTCGGCTCGGGGCTGAGGGTCACCCTGATCCGCGGCGACGGCAGCGTGATCGCCGACAGCGCGCGCTCGGACCCGCAGGTCGAGGCCATGGAGAACCACGCCGAGCGGCCCGAGGTGCGGGAGGCCCTGGCCCGCGGCCAGGGGGCGGCAGTGCGCCACAGCGAGACCACGGGGGACACCTACGTCTACGCCGCCCGCACGCTCACCGACTCCAGGGGGGAGCTGTTCGCGCTGCGTCTCGCCCAGCCCCTGGCGGAGCTCCAGGCGTTGCGCGGGCGGCTCGCCGCGGCCATGCTGCTGGCGGCGCTCGCGGCCGGCGTGGCGATCCTGCTCACTTCGCTGTGGATCGACCGGCGCCTCTTCCAGCCGCTCGCCCGGCTGATCGGCGAGGCGCGCGACCTGGTCGACGGCCGGGTCCGCCGCGTCCAGGTGCCGGAGGAGGACGATCTGGCGGAGATCGCCGGGGTGGCCCTGGCGCTCAACCGCCTGGCCGAGACCGCCGAGGCCCAGTTCGCCGCCGTGCGCGACGAGCGCGATCATCTCAAGGCCATCCTCTCCAGCATGTCCGAAGGGGTGCTGGTGGTCGGCGCCGACGGCCGGGCGCGTCTGGCCAACCCCGCCTTCCTCCGGCTCTTCCACATCGTTGGCGAGGGGGGTGAGGAAGTGACCGGCCGGCTCGTCCTGGAGATCATCCGCGAGCCCGGGCTGGGCCGCCTGGTGGACGACACGCTGCGCCTGGGCACGGGGCAGAGCGGCCAGATCGAGATCCTCGCTCCGGAGCGGCGGACGCTGCTCCTGGCGAGCGCCGCCCTGGCCGGCGGCGAGCGCGGCGCGGTCGTGGTGGCCCGCGACACCACCGAGCTCACCCGCGTGGCCGACATGCGCCGCGACTTCGTGGCCAACGTCTCGCACGAGCTGAAGACTCCGCTCGCCGCGATCCGCGGCTATGCCGAGACCCTGCGCGACGGCGCCCTGGACGAGCCGGCCACGGCCCGCCGTTTCAACGAGCGCATCCTGATGCAGTGCCGTCGCCTGCAGGCGCTGCTGGACGACCTCCTCACCCTTTCGCGCCTGGAGAGCGTGACGCAGCAGCCCTCCGAGCGCGAGCCGGTCGAGCTGCCGGCGGTGATCCGCCGCGCCGCCGAGGTGCTCTCCGAAGCCGCCCGCGAGCGCCAGGTCCGGATCGAGCTGGACGTGGACGAGGAGATCCCCGCCCTCAGCGGAGACCCGGAAGGGATCGAGCGCCTGGTGGTCAACCTGCTCGACAACGCCGTCAAGTACAACCGCCCCGAAGGCAGCGTGAGCCTCCGCCTCTCGCAGGCCGACGGCCACGCCCTCCTGGAGGTGAGCGACACGGGCATCGGCATCCCTCAGGACGCCCTCGCCCGCATCTTCGAGCGCTTCTACCGCGTGGACAAGGGGCGCTCCCGTGACGAGGGCGGCACCGGCCTCGGCCTGGCGATCGTCAAGCACGTGGCCCAGACCCATGGCGGCCAGGTGGAGGTCGAGAGCCGCATCGGCAAGGGCAGCACGTTCCGGGTGCGGCTGCCGCTGGGGTAGGAAGGACCAAAAGGACTTCAAGGACTTCAAGGACGAAAGCAAGATGTCCTTTGGGTCCTTTGAGTCCTTTTGGTCCTTTCAAGCCGCTGTCACCCGGCTGCCCAAAACTTGTCACACGCCGCCAGCCTTTCCAAGGTAAGATTTGAACCATGGAACGGCATCTCGATCAGGAGCTGGACCGCGCGCGGCAGATGCTGCTCAGGATGGGCGGCATGGTAGAGGGCATGGTCGCGCGGGCCACGCAGTCCCTCCTGGAGCGCAAGTCGGACCTGAGCGCCGAGGTCATCCAGAGCGACAGCGACGTCGATCACCTGGAGATCGAGATCGACGAGATCTGCCACAGCATCCTGGTGCGCCGGCAGCCCACGGCGGTGGACCTCCGCTTCATCGTCGCCGTGATGAAGATCAACAGCGACCTCGAGCGGATCGGCGACTCGGCCGTCAACATCGCCCAGTCGGTGGAGCAGCTCAACGAGCAGCCGCCGCTCAAGCCGTACATCGACCTGCCCCACCTCTCGCAGCTCGTGCAGGCCATGGTGCGCAAGAGCCTCGACGCCTTCGTCAACCGCGACGCGGCCCTCGCCAGCGAGGTCTGCCGCTCGGACGACGCGGTGGACGGCCTCTACAAGCAGATCTTCCGCGAGCTGCTGACCTTCATGATCGAGGACCCCAAGACCGTGAGCCGGGCCCTCCACCTGCTCCTCGTCTCGCGCAACCTGGAGCGCATCGCGGACCATGCCACGAACATCGCCGAGGACGTGATCTATTACGTCGAGGGCCGCGACATCCGCCACTCCATGGGCGGCCACCAGCAGACGGCCGCCCAGGCCTGATGCCCAAAGTCCTCTTCCTCTGCACCGGCAACTCCGCCCGGAGCATCCTCGCGGAGTACCTGCTGCGCAGCCTGGACCCGCGCTTCGAAACTCATAGCGCCGGCTCTCATCCCAAGGGCGAGGTCCATCCGCTCGCCCTCCAGGTCCTGCGGGAGGTCTACGGAATCGAAGCGGGCGATGCCCGCAGCAAGTCGTGGGAGGAGCTCCGGGACGTGGACTTCGATCATGTGATCACGGTCTGCGACAACGCCCGCCAGAGCTGTCCCATCTGGCCCGGCAAGGCGGCCATGTCCCACTGGGGGCTGGAAGATCCCGCGGCCGTCGAAGGGACGGAAGAAGAGAAGCTCCGGGCCTTCGAGAAGACGGCCCGCCTCCTCCGCGAACGCCTCGAAGCTTTCCGCTAGCTTACGATCAGCCTGGCCGCGATCCCGGCGAGGCTCCCTACCAGCGTGCCCGCGGCCACATCCAGCGGGTAATGGGCTCCGAGGTACACCCGCGACATGGCGATCCCGGAGGCGAGGGTGAGGGTCAACACCCCGAGCCCGCTCCCCTCCCCCGCCAGGGCCACGGCGATGCCGAAGGCCGCGGAGGTGTGTCCCGAGGGGAAGGAGAAGGCGTCCGGGTTCTCCACGAGAGCGGCGAAGCCAGCCAGGCAACTCGGACGGGCCCGACAGCAAGCCCGCTTGAGCGCCTGCGAGGCCAGCACCGCGATCGTGGCCCCCAACCCCAGCAGTGAGGCGTAGCGCGGACCCAGACCGCCGGAAAATGCGAGGGCGAGCCCCACGACCACCCACGTGGAGGTGTCCCCCAGGTGGGTCAGGGTCTTCATCGCGCGGGTCATCAGGGCCGATTCCCAGCGCCGCACGCCGAGGAGCAGACGCTGGTCTACGGACACGACGCGTTTCCACAGAGTTTCCATCGGATGCAGGATCGCTCGCCGGCATGGCAAGCTCGTGGCGGCGTTGTCACAAGAGGGCGAAAAAGAAGGGAGCCGCTCTGCACGGCTCCCCAATCCAGAGGGCAAGGCGATCAGAAGATGATCTGATATTGCAAACGGAACTCGTCGTTCGTGACGTCCGTCGCCACGTTCTCGAGTTGCCGGTAGTCGGCCTGGATCTTGTGGGCGTGCTTGTTCCAGAACCAGTTGAGGGCGACGCCGCGCTCCTCCTGCTCGTCGTCGTCGCGGTCGGCGTTGGGATCGATCTCGGCCAGCCGGGCGGCGATCTCGAACTTGTTGCGGATGACGAAATAGCCGGCCTGGGCGACGAAGCCGCCGTCGTCGAAGTCGGCCAGCACGTCGCGGTCGTTCGACGAATCGTGGACCGCGCCGAAGAACGAGAAGCCCTTGAACTTGAAGACCACGTCGCCGCCGACGATCTCGCGGTCGGCGTTGTGCGCCGGAGTGGTTCCCGCGAGGGCCACCGGGCGCTCGTTGGACTCGTACTCGGCGGCGATGGCAAACAGCGGCCGGTCGACGGACTCGAAGTCGCTCTCGGAGTACTTCACGTCGCCGAGCGGCTGGAAGGTCAGGCGGGCGTTCGTCTGATATTCGTCGTTGTCGTTGCGGGAGGTGGTCCGCCCGTTGCCGTTGAAGATGCCGACGCGCCAGTCGAGCTTGCCACCGGCCGGGGTGCCCCAGATCTGGAAACCGATGTCACGGCCGCGGGCGAAGCGGTTGGTCACCAGGGCGCGGTCCACGAACTGCTGCGAGCCCGAGGAGGTCAGCTCCTGGCGTCCGAACGGGACCTTGAACTGGCCGCCCTTGACCTGGAACGTCTTCCTGCCCTTGGTGAGGTCGTAGTTGATGACGGCGTCCTCGAGGATGTTGGCGCTATCCGCGAAGTTGAGCTGAAACTCGTAGGTGAGGTCCTTGCTGTAGACCCAGCCCTCGAACTTGGTCTTGGCGCGGCGGATGCGGAAGGAGCCGACGTCGTCGCCCTGCTCCGGCATCTCTTGCGTGAAGCGGACCTGGACGCGATTGGAGATGTCCAGCCGGGCCGACTTGCTCTCGATCGTGGTCTTGCCGTCCTTCCAGCCCACGGTGAAGGCCGGCACGACCGGCTTCGGAGTGGGACGGTCGTATCCCTCCATGTTGTGCTTGAAGAAGTAGAGGTCGAGGGCCGTCTCGTTTTCAGCGACGAGCGTCTCGCCGTTGGCGCCAGCGCCTGTCAGGGTGATCGCCGTGCCGAGCTCGCCAGAGTCCAACCAGGACTTGTAGCGCTCCGGGGTGTTGAAGACATAGATCCGGCCGTCCTTCTCGACTTCCTTGTAATACAGGCCCACCACCTGCGCCGAGGCCATCGAGGCGGCCACCAGCGCCAACAACACCAGTAGACCGGCGGCGAATCGCGCTGATCTGTGCATTCCTTGGCTCTCCTTTTCCTTGCAATATCAGTCAGGGGAATTGCTCGCAACGATTTCGAGGCAAGGATAGAAAGACGGCCCGTTCGTCTCTGCGACGGCGCTGTGACAGGCCTGCGACAGCGCAGGCTGGCTTAGGCGGTGCTGAGGAATTCGGGGGGCGCCAGGAGGCCACGGCGCCTGAGCGGTTCGGGACCTTCCCGCTCGCAGAGAGAGCGCAGGCGCGGCATGCTGGCCGCAGCGCGCACGAGGAAGAGCCTTTGCGGCGCCGGCGGGACGCTCGCGGTCCATTCCGGCGGGGACTGACCCAGCCGCGCTGCCAGGAGCTCCACGACTCCAGCTGCTGTCGCAAGCTCGGTGGCGTCCAGCCCGAGTGGAGCTGGCACTTCTGTCCACACGAGGCCGGAGCGCTGGGCATCAGCCAGCCACTGCCTTACCGCGAGCGCATCGAAGCCGAGGAGCGCGCGCACGAGGTCTCTAAGCTCCATGGACGGATTCCCAGAGGTCTTCAAAGGCGAAACGCGCCTTGAGCTCGCGGCCCGGAACCAGGAATGGTTCGACCGCACTCCATACCTCCTCGCGCGTCCCCCGGACCTCGGGCAGAAGCAGGCGAGCGTCATTGATGTCCACGTCGTCTCGCCAAGCGCTCAGCTTCATCGCAAGGAGCTGCGGCGGCCCCAATGCCCGAACCAGGAGGGCGGGCCTGTCGAGCAGCACCTCGCCGGGCAGAATCCCCTTCAGGTATCCCTTTGCGCCGTCATTGAGCCAGTCCTCTGGAAGCTCCAGGCTGGCAGCCACTCGGCGAGCCGCATCCCGGAGAGCGGCGGAGCCTGCCGAGCCGAGCGAGCAATAGTCCACATCTCTCGTGGCGTCGCGAGCGTTGTACAGCAGCACGAGAGCGGCGCCTCCAGCGAGCACGATCTCCTCTTGTCGAGTCGATCCCGACGCCTCGAGCTCGCGTGCCAGTGCCTCGAGGGCTTCGCGGATCATGGCCTGGGAGAGCAGCTTCATCGAGCGCATTCTACGCGCCTCCATCTCAAAGCCATTGTCACACCGCTGTCACACAGCGGTAGGTCCGCTGCCAAACCCCTCTGCGATCCTCTCTCCGACGGCCGCCTCCGGCCACGGATCTGGTCCACCTAACCCGTAAGAGGAGAGAACCAAATGAAGCACAACCTGAAGGTGGCTCCCCTGGCCCTCGCGCTGGCGCTGGCCGGAAGCTCCCTGTCCGCGCAGGCGGTCAAGGTCGATGCTGGCATCCCGAGCTACAGCAAGACGAGCGGCGTCTCCGGCAACATGAGCTCGGTCGGCTCCGACACGCTCAACAACCTGATGACGCTGTGGGCCGAAAGCTTCCGCAAGCAGTACCCGAACATCCGTGTCCAGATCGAGGGCAAGGGCTCGTCCACTGCGCCCCCGTCTTTGATCCAGGGCACCGCACAGCTCGGCCCGATGAGCCGCGTCATGAAGGCTGACGAGATCGACGGCTTCGAGAAGAAGTCCGGCTACACGCCGACGGCGATCCGCGTCGCGGTCGACGCCCTGGCGGTCTACGTGAACAAGGACAACCCGCTCCAGCAGCTCACCGTCCAGGAGGTCGACGCGATCTTCTCCAAAGGCCGCGCCTGCGGTGGCAAACCGGTCGCCAACTGGGGCCAGGCCGGCCTCAAGGACGGCAACTGGGCAAGCAGGCCGATCAGCCTCTACGGCCGCAACTCCGCCTCCGGCACCTACGGCTTCTTCAAGGAGAACGCGCTCTGCAAGGGCGACTACAAGGACACGGTCAAGGAGCAGCCCGGCTCGGCCTCCGTGGTGCAGGGTGTCTCCGAGGACAAGTTCGCCGTCGGCTACTCCGGCATCGGCTACCGCACCTCGGGCGTCAAGCCGCTCAAGCTCGCCGCCAAGAAGGGCGGCCAGTACTTCGGCACCGACTCCGCCGATGTCTACTCGGGCAACTACCCGCTGTCCCGCTACTTGTATGTCTACGTCAACAAGGCGCCCAACAAGCCGCTCGACCCGCTGGTCCGCGAGTTCCTGAAATTCGCCCTCTCCAAGGAGGGCCAGGAGATCGTGGTCAAGGACGGTTACATGCCTGTCCCCGCCAAGGTGGCACAGGAAGAGACCGCCAAGATAAAGTGAGCCAGGTGCACCCTCAGACCGCTCGCAAAAGATTGATCGCCGACCGCACCGCCCGCTGGCTCGTCTCAGCGGGCGGGCTCGCGATCATCGTCAGCATCCTGGGCATCCTCGTCTTCATCCTGGCCGAGGTCTGGCCCCTCATGACCAAGGCCCGCGTGCGCGCCGTCCGCGAGATCCCCCTGCCGGGCCCTCCGGCCGGGGCCCTGGTCTCGGACGAGCACCGCACCCACGTCGCCGCCCTGGCCGCCGACGGCCACGTCCGGGTGGTCCGCCTGCGGTATGGAAAGCTGGCCGGCGACGTGGACCTGGGGACCGGACCTCTGACCGGCATGAAGGTGCCCGCGGGCCGTCCCCTGCTCACCGGCGCCACCCGAGACGGCCGCGTCGTGCTGGCGCCGGTCTCCTTCGAGGTCACATTCGAAGGCCAGACCCAGGTCGTCACCCCCGCGGTCAAGGATCCGATCCTGTTGGAGCTCGATCCGCAGCGGCGCCCGCTCGGCGCCTTCGCCGCCCAGGTCGACGAGGAGGGGGAGGCCACCGCCGCGGCCCAACTCGCCGATGGAACGATCGCCCTGGTGCGCCGCTCCAGCCAGGAGAACATGATGACCGGGGAGGTGACCGAGTCCCTGCAGCGTTTCGGGGCGCAAGCCCCGGGCCGGCTCACCGCCCTCGTGATCGACGACGGCCAGACCTCCCTCTACGGCGGCACGGCCCGCGGCGACATCCTCTGGTGGCCGCTCGCGGAGGGCCAGCCCGGCCAGGTGCGGGCCGCCTCCGCCGGACCCTCCGCGATCACCGCCCTCGACCTGCTGATCGGCGGGCGCTCCCTGGTCGTCGGCCAGGAGAACGGTGCCCTGAGCATCTGGCTGCAGACCCGCGAGAGCCAGGGGGAGGATATCTTCCGCCTGACCCGTGTGCGCGACTTCCCCCGGAGCGCAACGGCCGTCCGTCAGATCGCGCCGTCCGAACGCGGCAAGGGCTTCCTGGCCATGGGGGATGGCGGCAAGCTGGGCCTCTATTACTCC
>DASUNJ010000049.1:0-16175 GCA_036277235.1 Thermoanaerobaculia bacterium
AGGACGAGGTGCTGGCGACGCTGGCGGAGATGGGCTGCTACCGCATCTGGATCGGCTCGGAGAGCGGCAGCCGGCGCGTCCTCGACGCCATGGAGCGCGGAGTGACGCCCGAGCAGGTGCAGTGGGCCTGCCAGGCCGCCCGGCGGCACGGCATCGAGGTCGGCATGTTCCTGATGTGGGGCTACGAGGGGGAGACGGTCGAGGACATCGAGGCCACGATCGACCACGTCAAGAAGAGCGATCCCGGCGTCTTCCTCACCACCGTGGCCTATCCGATCAAGAACACGGCCTACTACAACGAGGTCGCGGGCCGCGTGGTGCCGCCGCAGAGCTGGGCCGAGGGCAGCGACCGCGACCACGCCATCCGCGGCCGGCACTCGCGGACCTACTACAAGCACGCGGACCAGTGGCTGCGCCAGGAGGTCGAGTCCTTCCGCCTGGCCGGGAGCGATCCGGCCCGCTCGGCCGAGCTGCGCGACGCGGCGGCGCAGTCGCGGGAGGCGCTGCTGGCCGCTTCGGCCGAGGTCGAGGCCTGAGGCCCTCACCCCCGCTCTTCCCCCCCACTGTAGAGACGCCCCGTGGGGCGTCTCTCCGTCTCCCGGCAGCGAGATTCTCCGAGGCCTCGTGACAGGGCTGTTGACACGTCCTCGGAGGAGACGCCCCACGGGGCGTCTCTACAGTGGGGAGGCAACGGAATGAAGGTCCTTTTCCTTACCCGTTCCTACCCCACCCGGAAAGCCCCGGTCGTCGCGCCCTTCACCCGCGACCACTTTCGCGCCGCGTCGCTCTTCGCCGAGGTGGCGGTCCTCCACGCGCAGAAGACCCGCGACGCCACCGCCCTCCGGCAGGTCCAGAAGGAAGACGAAATCGTCCGCGTCCGCTTCCGCCGCCGGCCGTTCCCGAGCGCTTTGCGCGGTCTGCGGGAGCTGCCATTCCGTCCCGACCTCGTCCATGGCCACTTCTACGACGCCGCGACGGCCACGCTGCTGATCGCCCGGCGGCTCGGCGTGCCGTACGTGCTCACCGAGCACTCCACCCTCGCCCGCCCTTCTACCCGACTGGAGCGGCTCGCCTTCCGCAACGCCGGCCGGGTGATGCCGGTGAGCCGGATGCTCCAATCCGCGCTGGAGTCCTCGGGCCTGGAAGCGAGGTACGAGGTCGTGCCCAACGTGGTGGACCTCGAGCACTTCACGCCGTCACCCCGTCCTGGCAGGAGCCGCCTGATCGCCGTCACCCGCATGACTCCGGTCAAGGGCGTACCCGATCTCCTCGCAGCCCTCCGCCTCCTGAAGAGCCGGGACTGGCATTGCGACCTGATCGGCGGCGGCGAGCGCTTGGACGAGTACAGAGCCCTGGCGTCCCAGCTCGCTCCGGAGCTCGGAGCCCGCGTCACCTTTCACGGAGAGCTGCAACGGCCGGAGTTGGCGGCGCGGCTGCGGGAGGCGGACCTGTTCGTCCTGGCGAGCCGGTTGGAAACCTTTTCGGTGGCCACGATCGAAGCCATGGCCTGCGGCGTGCCCGTGGTGGCGACCGCCTGCGGCGGCCCCGAGGAGCTGGTCGGCCCCGAGGCCGGTACAATCGTCCCGCCGGGCGATCCGGCTGCGCTGGCGGAGGCCATCGACCGCGCCCTGTCGAGCCGCTTCGATTCCGCGGCGATCGCGCGCGGGGTGGCCGGACGGTTCAGTGCCGAGGCCGTGGGCGCCCGCCTGCTGGAGGTCTACGAGGCCACCCTCGCGGAGAGAGTATGAAAAAAGAGGCAGGGGGAACCGGACCTCGTTCCCCCCTGCCGCACGAGAGACCGATGGAAGAACCTTTTCTGATCAGCATCGTGATGGCGACCTACCGCCGCCCGCACACCCTTCCGCGCGCGGTGGCGACGATCCAGTCCCAGCTCTACCGCCGCTGGGAGCTGATCGTGATCGACAACGCCGGCGACGGGAGCTACCGCTTCGGCGACCCGCGCATCCGGGTCCAGGTACACGCCGAGAAGGCGAGCGCCAGCCATGCCCGCAACATGGGCCTGCGCTACGCCACCGGCGACCTGGTCTGCTTCTTCGACGACGACGACGAGATGCTGCCCGGATACCTGGAGGCGTACGCGGCGGCGTTCCGCGACCACCCGCGGGCGAAGATGGCGCGCTGCTCCATGCTCTCGCCGCGCGGCCGGGAGAACCTCTGCTTCGCCACTCCCCTCTGCTGCCTGCGGCGCGAGCACGCCACGCCGACCTGGGACGGCGCCGGCCTCAACGAGGACAAGCGCTACTTCCGCGGCATCGTCGAGCTTCATGGCTGGTCCGAGCCCTCCGGAGACATCGTCGTGATCCCCCAGGCCCTCTGCCAGGCCCGGAAGGACCCGGCAGGAGGCTTGCGGGAAGGGAATCCCTGACCTTATTTCTTGCTGCCGGGCGCCTGCTGCGGAATCTTGAGCAGGTGCTTGTTGGTCGAGGCCGTCCCCGTCACACTCGGGCAGGCGTAGCCCGAGGGCGGCGTGATCGGGTTGCAGGAGTTCGCGGTCGACGGATCGAGGGCGTCGAAAAGATGGCTGAAGTCGGCCGACGAGGTCGACGTCGGGCTGGAGGGGGGATAGGGCTTGAATGTCGACCTGTGACAGGAGAAGCAGCTATCGGAGGTCTGGACGTAGGTCTCCGCCACGCTGTTGGCGAGCAGGGTCGAGCCCGAGATCGTGCCGGTCGCAGTACCGTCGGCGGTCCACTCCGTGCCCACCAGCTTGTAGTTCTTCAACAGGGAGCCCGCGGGGGCGAGGCCCTGGACGCTGGTGTTGAGAGCCTGGATGTTGCCGGACGTGTCGGCGCCCGTCGGGTTGACCGCGCAGACCTGGGTCGGGATGCCTGCCTGGGTGCAGGCCGCGCAGAACTGGTTGGGACCCGACGTGGTCGGACAGAGCGACGTGTTGCCGGAGCAGGGATTGAAGTAGGTGTTGGTGGTGCAGTAGCTGCCGCTGCAATTGGATTTGTAGAACGACCAGCTCCCGCCCAGCGGCGGCGGCGTGCTCAGGCTGGTGCACGGCGGATCGTTGTTCACGTGCTCGAAAGTCGCCCAGATCCACTCGGCCTGCGTGGGGGTCCTCTGGGTGATGTGCATCCCGACCAGGCCGACGGTCACGGTCGCGCAGTTGGGGTTGGTGGGCCCAGCCGGCGACACCGCGGCCTTGGCGGTGATGAAGTTCGCGGGGTTGTCGCTGCCGGCCAGCACCTTCCAGGCCGTCTTGATGACGACCGAGTTGCCCTGGGGGTTCGTCGCCGTCCAGGGGAACGCGATGTTCGCGCCCGCGTTGTTGTAGCAGGCCGCCTGCCAGAGACTGCAGTTGACGAGGTAGTTGTAGGCGGTCTGGTTCATCTGGATGCCGTAGTGGACCCAGTTGCCGTTGAGGTCGACGAGCGGCTGGACGTCCTGCGCCTCCAGGATCGCGGAGTCGGGATCGGTCTTGTCGATCTGGGTGAGCAGCATGGTCGCCCCGCTGCCGCAGCTCGCGGGGATCTGCGGCTGCTGACCCCACTTCAAGGGCTGCGAGCCGCTGGCCACGAACACTCCCTGGCTCGGCATGTAGCTCATGAACGTGTTGCTCTGCGCCAGGGCGATGAAGGATTGCCACGAGAACTGCTGGAAGGCGCAGTCGACGTTGCCGGTACTGAGGTTGACGTCGCTCGGGATCGAGGGATTGCTGAACCACGAGCTCTGCGCCGTACACTGCGCGGCCGCGGACGGCGCGAAGGCAGCGACCGCGAGCAGGACGATCAGGCACACGAGCACACCTGTTCTGTGCTTCCTCATCTCTGGAACCTCCTCCGGTTCAAGTTGACGACCAGGACGGCATTCCCCCCAAAGTGCAACGGGGATGCCACGCCGCCAAGGACCTCCCCACGGCGGGGTGGCATCACCGGCGGTTATGTCGAGGTCTGTCGGACGACGTCGGATTATGACGGAATTCGTGTCGGATGGCTCCCATAGCCGTAGCGTTCCAGGAGGCGGTCCGCTTCCGGGTGGGAGGGGAGGGCAAAGGAATCGTACTTGCGGTTCGGATCGGCACGGACCATCTCGCGCGCCCGATCCGCCGCTTCGCCCGGGAGATCCAGGCCGAGGAAGCCGAAGAGCGCGCCCAGGGTCCCGGCCGGGTCCTGGCAGAGGTCCTCGAAGCGCAGCCCGAAGCCAGCCCCCCGCGCTACCGCCTCCAGCGCCCACCGCTCGTGGACGGCCCAGCGCGCCAGGACCCGGCGCGGCTCCTGCTTCCACCAGGCGGGCGCCACCTGCCAGCGGCCGGCGGCCTCGATCATGCTCGCCACGACCGCCCGCGGGTGCCGCACCAGGTGGACATAGCGGGCATCCGGGAACCGGTCGCGCAGGAAGGCGTGGACCCTCGGGTCGGCGTGCTGGACCGGCTTCTTGTCGCCGAGCCAGGCCAGGGTCTCCACCGGCGGGGTGTCCCCAGAGAGTGCCGACTGGACGCGGCGGAAGACCGCGGAGGTCTCCTCCCCCGCCGCGAGAGCGCTCCGCAGCAGGCTCCGGCTGGAGCGCAGCGTGGCCCGCATGCCCAGGGGCCCGTCCCAGGGGTGGCAGCGGAAGCGCCGGGGCCAGCCGTTGCGGGCCTGGTAGAGAATCCAGGCGACGTCGGACTCGTGCGTGACCCGCACGGCGGGGTGGAGGCTGAGCAGCCGCGCCAGCAGCGAGGAGCCGGAGCGCTTGTTGCCCAGCAGGAAGAGCCCTCTCGGCATGCGCCGCATCCTAACCCGCAAGCGCCTTGCGCCGGGCAGATCCCGCGGCTATGCTTCGCCTCCGACCGCCCATGGAACCCAAGACGCTCGCCGTCCTTTCCGTGCACTACCGGTTTCCGGCCCTTCTGCAGGATCAGGCCCGGCGGCTCCGGGCCTGCGCGGCGCCGCTCCGCCAGGAGCTGGGCCTGGAGCTCCGCCACTACCCGGTCCTCCACTCCGAGTCCGCGCCGGACGTGGCCGCGGAGGCGCTCGCCTGGGGTGAGCACGTCGACCTGCGGGACCGGGCGGAGCTCGAGCCGAGTCACGGCTACTGCCTGGTCGAGGCCTTCCGGCAGCTTCGGAGGGAGGGTCTCCAGGCCGGCGACCTGGTGGCGGTGATGGACCACGACGCCCATCCTCTCGACGCCGGGCTTTTCGCCGAAGCGGCCCGGGCGCTGCTCGCGGGGCAGGACCTCGCCGATCTCGCCGGGGTCGGCATCCCGCAGTGGCACCGGGGCCACTGCTATCTCCATCCCTCGTTCCTCCTGACGCGCGCCGGGCTGATCGATGCGATGACCCCCGAGCGGGCGTTCCTCTTCCGGAGATGGCCCGACCACCGTCTGCGCTGGGATACGGCCGAGGGCTTCACAGATTGGTGCGAGGAGAACCGCCGGTCCACACACCCGATGCGGGTCGAGTCCACCGGGTTCCCCTGGCCGCGCTGGGACAGCCAGATGGTGCCGGGCGGGGGTACCCGATTGACCGGCGAGCACGGCGAGCCGGTCCAGGTGGGGAATCTCATGCGCTACGGGCTGGAGGCAGGACGGCCCCTGCTGTCCCATGTCTGGGCGGCCCCCCTGCTGCACCGGTACTTCAGCAACCAGGACCCGGAGGAGGTGCTCGCGGCCTACCTCGCGGAGCCCATGGCCGTACCCGGAGGCAACGGATGAGCGTGCCCGCAACCCTCCTCGAAAGACTTCGCCGCTACCGCTGCGTCCTGGTCCTGGGGCCGCAGCGCGCCGGCACCACGATCGCCGCGCGGATGATCGCCCGCGACCTCGCCAGCGTCTTCCTCGACGAGCGCGACGTGCCGGGCGACATCGCGCAGCAGATGGACGACCTGCGCCCCGGTAAGCAACCCTCGGTGGTGCAGTGCCCGGCGTGGACCTTCGCCTGCCACGAGCTCGGCCGGCCCGACACTGCCGTGGTGCTGGTCCGGCGGCCCATCGAGGAGATCCTCGACTCCCAGGAGCGGATCGGCTGGACGGCTCCGTGCCAGCCCAGGGAGCTGCGCCGTTACGGCGCGACCTCGGGGGTGATCGCGGAGATCAAGTACCGGGCCTGGGACGAGCACCAGAGGCGCGAGCTCGGTCCCCACGGCTTCGAGCTGCCCTACACGGACCTCGACCGCCACGAGCTCTGGATCCCGGCCGGCGGGCGCGGCGAGTTCCAGCCCAAGCAGACGGCCGTGGAGGAATGAAGCGGCCGTGAAGGGGCTCGCCCGGCTGGTCCTCGGAGCGGACTCGACACCCGGCTGGATCTGCGTCGGGCATCCCGAGCCCGAGCGCCATGCCGAGATCCGGCTGCACGGGCTCGGAGAGCCGGTGGACGTCTCGCGCAACCACGCCATGGTGTCCCTGGTCCCGTTCCTCGTGGCGATCCGGCTCGACGGCCTGAGCCTGGATGGTGCCCGCCCGTGGCTCTCGGTCCACGAGAGCGGAGGCCCGGAGCTGGGACGCGTCCGGCTCCGCCTGGCCCGCGAGGTCGACGCGCCCCCCTACCGGATCGGCCTCTTCGAGACCGCCGGCTGCGTGAACCGCTGCCTGCCCGCGCCGCGCCTTCACGCCCATTACCTCGTACAGCGCTGGAGGCTCCTCCGCGACCGCAACCCGCGCAACGTGAAGATGGTCCCCGGCGAGCTGTTCAGCAAGTTCGTCCTCTTCACCGCGCCGCGCCCGGTGGTGCTGGTCGGCCACGACAGGGACGGCAAGGGTAACCTCTTCCCGATGGACCTGGTCGGCGAGGCCGGCTCCCCCTGCTTCCTGCTGGGGCTCCACCATACGAGCCCGGCGATCGCGGCCATGGCCGAAGCCGGCCGGCTCGCCGTCAGCTCGGTTCCCCTCGCCTGGAAGAAGACCGTCTTCGCCCTCGGCCGCAACCATCGGAACGCCTCCGTCGACCGCTCGGGCCTCCCGTTCGCGACCGTCCCCTCCCCGCTCTACGGCATTCCGGTCCCGTCCGAGGCCCTGACCGTGAGAGAGGTGCGGATCGAGCGCGTGGTGGAGGCCGGCTCCCACGTGCTCTTCGTCACCACGACCGAGAGCCTGGAGAGGTGGTCGGACGGCCTGCAGATGTGTCACACCCACGGCTTCTACCAGATGTACCTGCGGGGGCAGGGTCGGCCGTTGCCGTCATGATCGCGGCCCGCTTCAGCGCGCTCGGCCGGACCCTCCTCCTGGAGACCGACAGCGAAGCGATCCTCGCCATCGCCGAGGACACCTTCGGCCGCTTCGGCCCGGCAGGGGAAGGCGCTGCGCCGGACGTCACCCTCCGGCTCCTCGCCAGCAGTCTTCTGGACAACCCGGCCACCTTCCGCAGCGAGGTCCTCCTCCTCGGGTTCCTCTCCCAGCTCCGTGAGCACGGCCTCATGGCCGCTCATGGAGCTGCCGTGGTGCAGGACGGCCGGGCGATCCTCCTGCGCGGATCGAGCGGCTCGGGCAAGACCACCCTGGCCTACGCGGCGGCCCGGTCCCGCTTCCAGGCGCTCGCCGAGGACGTGGTCTGGATCGATCTCGAAGCCGGGCTCTGGCGCGGCACGCCCTGGTTCTTCCATCTCCTGCCGGACGCGCCCCGTCTCTTCCCCGAGCTCAAGGGCCTGCCCGCGGCGCTGGTTAGCGCTGGTAAGATCAAGATCGAAGTGGATCTCGACGCAGTCCGGCCGGGGAGCACCGTGACGGAAGCCGAGCCCGGGGCCATCGTCCTGCTGGAGCGGGGCGCGGGGAATGCCCTGGAACCCGTCGGCCCCGCCGAGGCCCTGGACCTGTGGCGGCGCTGTCCCGCCGGCACCGAGGAGAGCTTCCCCGGCTACGGCCGGCACGTCGAAGAGCTGCTGCAGGACGGCGCCTGGCGAATGCGGCTGGGAAACGATCTCGAAGGCGCCCTCAACCTCTTGGAGACATTGCCCCGATGACCCGCGACGCCCGAATCCTGGGACCCGGCGAGTTCTACTACAAGGAAACCTTCGGTCCCGGCACCGTCTGCCGCGGC
The DNA here is from genome assembly GCA_036277235.1 of Thermoanaerobaculia bacterium. Lineage (GTDB taxonomy): Bacteria > Acidobacteriota > Thermoanaerobaculia > Multivoradales > UBA5704 > DATMER01. Next base: position 7,977 of record DASUNJ010000049.1, read on the forward strand.
GCGGTGCTCCTGGAATGCGAGTGGGACGGTGGCGTCGTGGAGGCCGGCGCGCTCATGGGCGTGGTCTTCCGCTCCGGCGAGTTCCGCGGCGGCACGTTCTGGGGCGGCGTCTTCCTCGGGGGTACGTGGGCCGGCGGCACCTGGGAGAGCGGCTTCGACGGCACCGGGCGCTACCGGCCGCGCACCGACCATCCATAAGACACTCTCATGCCGCGCATCCTCATCGCCAGTCCGCACCGCTACCCGGACCTCGCCCGCCTCTGGTACCGCTTCGTGGCCCGCGACCTCGTCCCCGTGCTGGAGAAGGCAGGCCACCGGGTCGAGGTCATGATCTTCCGCGACGCCCATGTGGCCGAGTTCGACCCCGAGCGCTTTCCCGGCGCAGTGCTGGAGGCGCCCGGCCCGGGCGTGCGCGACTTCCTGGAGTTCTACGACGCCGCGCTCGCCCTCGACTCAGACTTCCTTTTCCTCCTCGACGCCGACCTCTTCTTCCTCGACGCGGTCTGGGCCGCGGGCTGGATGGCCTGCTTCAAAGACCGGCGGGTCGCCGCGGTCTCCCTGCTCCGGCGCGGCGACGAGCCCGGGGTCTATGCCCTGCTCTCCCGCGCGTCCTCCTATCGCGCCCTGCCGAAGCCGGTCTTCGCGCCGGCCTACGAGAACCTCGACGACGCCCGCAACACCGTCAACCGTCAGCCCGGGGACGTGGCCGCGCGGCGCCTGCGCGAGCGCGGGAAGCAGATCGTCTATGCCAATCCCGAGGATGCCGAGGAGCGGATCGCCGACTTCCATGGCACGACGGTGATCCGGGCCTCCCGCGAGGTCTTCGGCCATCTCATGGACGTGCGGGGATTCGAGGAGCTGGTCTCCCGCAAGCGCTACTTCGCGATGGGCGCCTACGACAACGCCCTTCTCGGAGCCCTCTACCAGGCGCTGTTCGACGAGCCGTTCGCCCCCGGCCCGGAGGGCGAGCCGCTGGGCGGGAGCGTCACGACCGAAGCCGTCCGCCGGGAGCTGGGACAGGTGCGGGACGTCGGCCTGAAAAAGGTCCTGAGCTCCTACTTCGACCGCTCGGACAAGGCGATCCTGCGCCTCGCCGCCTGCGAGGGGATCGAATTCACGCTGCCGGCCCTGCGCCCCGAGTCCTGGAGACGGCCTTGACCTCGCGCCTCGTAACCGTCTTCACCAGCACGATCTACCCCGACCTCGCGCGGCTCTGGCACGCCTGCGTGAGCCGCTCCTTCCCCGCGGACGAGGCGGCGATCGAGGTCTTCCAGGACTCCGACGAGCACGTGGTGGACCCGCGCTGGCTCCCCGGCGCGACCGTCCTGAGGCGGGCGCCCTCCCGGCGCGAGTTCCACGAGGCCTACAACGACGCGCTCGCCCGGGTCGAGACCCCCTACCTCGCTTTCGTCGACACCGACGTCTTCTGGATCGCGCCCGACCTCTGGCCCCGCGTCAAAAGGGAGCTGGAGCGGCCCGAGGTCGGAGCGGTCTCCTGCGCCTCGCGCGAGCAGACGGTCAGCCACGGCACCTTCGCGGTCGTCATGAAGGTGGAGGCCTACCGCGAAGCCCTGAAAAACCTGCCGGGCGGCTTCTTCCCGGCCATCGAGAACCCCGACCCCGCCGTGCCCGAGCACCAATGGGTGCGGCACGACACCGGCGACCTCGCGACCCGCGCAGTCGTCGAGGCGGGCTGGAAGGTCGAGCTGCTCCACCTCTACCGCTCGGGCGAGCTGGCCCGCTTCCGGGGGATCACCCTGTCGCGGCGCTCGGCTGAATGGCTGGGCCGGCGCGCCCTGGTCCGCATGTGCCATCCCAGCCGCTACTTCTGGCGCGGCTATCTCGGCAACCTGGTGCTCAAGAGGCTGCACGACCGGCTCTTCCCGGACGGTCCCCGCTACGCCTTCCCGCACGGCGCCGGCCCGCTCCTCCTCCAGAGCCTGAGGAGAGACCACCGTTACCGTCTCGCCTATCTGCGGGAGCTGCGGGAAGGCGCCCGGAGGATCGAGTCCTTCGTGCGGAGCCGGCCGGCATGAGGCGTGCGCTCGCCTTCGCCTGGCTCTATCTGAAGCGGCCATTCCTTCTCCCCCGCGTCCACAAGCCCACTCTGGAGAGGATCGACGGCGTGACCCTGCTCTCGCTGCCGGACGTGCTCAACCCGGTCGTCTTCCGCAGCGGCGAGCTGCTCGCCCGGACTGTAGCGGAGTCGCCGCTCGCGGAGCCTTCCGCCAACCGCGCCCTGGACATGGGCACGGGCACCGGAGTCGGCGCCGTCTTCCTCGCCCGCCGGGGCTGGCGCGTCGTGGCCGTCGATCTGAACCCCGAAGCCGTGCGCTGCGCCCGGATCAACGTCCTCCTCAACCGTTTCGAAGACCGGGTCGAAGTCCGCCAGGGGGACCTGTTCGGCCCGGTGGAGGGCGAGCGCTTCGACCTCATCCTTTTCAATCCGCCGTTCTTCCGGGGCGAGCCCAAGGGCCTGTTCGACCTCGCCTGGAGGAGCCCGGATGTGTTGGAGCGCTTCGCCGCGGGCCTGCCCGGCGCCCTCTCCGAGGACGGCCGGGCGCTGATCCTCCTCTCGACCGACGGCGACCCCGAAGGCATGCTGAAGGCGCTCGCCGCCCACGGTCTCCGGATCGAGCCGGCCGTCCGGCGCGACTACGGCAACGAAGTGATGACGATCTACTGCGTCCGCCGGAGCGAGAGCCCGTGACGGCTCCGGCGGAATGCTTCGTTACGCACGCGGACGCCCGCTACCTGCCTCTCACCGAAATCCTGGTGCGCGGGCTCGCGCATTTCTCCAGCCGTCCCGTCATGGTCTTCGGCGTCAACGCCGAAGTGGGCTACGACGCGCCCAACCTGATCAAGCGGACGATCCGCTGCTCCCCCGCGGAGCTCTACAGCGCCAAGTTCCGGGTCATCCTGGAGAGCGGCATCGAGCGCGGCGTCTATCTCGACGCGGACAACGTGCCGAACCGGGGCGTCGACGACCTCTTCGCGGCCTGCGGCGACGTGGGCGGCTACCCGCTGGTCCCGCGTCATCCGCAGGAGCTCGGCTCGCTGGTCGAAGACCTGAAAACGGAGCTGGGCGTCGAACGGCAGACCATGCCGTTCGTGCAGTCCTGCTGCCTCGTCTTCTCCCGCCGCTGCCTGCCGTTCCTCGCCGACTGCGAGCGGATCAGCCGCGATCTGGCCGGCCAGTCAGGCCAGTATTCCGGCGCGCCGGTGCTCGACGAGCCGATCGTGAACGTCCTGCTCTGGCAGCGCAACGCCGACCGCCAGCTCCCGAGCTGCAACATCCCCAAGCGGTTTTATCCGCTGTACCTGGACGGCACCTACGGCAGCGACGCCGGGTTCCTGAGCTGCTACGGCGGCCATCCGTTCCGTTTCCATACGTTCCACTTCTGCAAGGACCCCGAAAGGTCGCGGCACATGCTCGACGAGCTGATCGCGAGGGATGCGTTAGGATAAAGGCCATGGATCGGGTCATCCTGGTAAATCCGCGCATGTGCTCGCCCCGGAGCGTGCGCCTCCCGCTGTCGCTCCTGGCGCTGGGGGCCGTCCTCGAAGAACGGTACGACTGGCACATCGTGGACGGCAACGTCGATCCCGATGCGGCCGGCACCCTCCTGCGCCTCCTGGACGAGAAGCCCTGCGCGCTGGTGGGGATGACGGTCATGCCCGGTCCGCAGGTGGCGCCGGCCATCGAGCTCTCCTCGATCGTGCGCGACCGGCATCCCGAGGTCCCCATCGCCTGGGGCGGCTACTTCCCCACCCTCTACCCGGACTCGGCCGTCAACGCCCCCTACGTGGACTACGCCGTCCGCGGCCAGGGCGAGGACACGCTCCTGGAGCTGCTCGAAGGAAAGCCGCTGCAGGACATCCGCGGCCTCACCTGGAAGGATCAGGACGTCATCGTCCACAACCCGGAGCGCCCCTTCCGGCCGCCGGACGAGTACCCGCTCTATCCTTACGACCGCCTCGGAGACGTCGAGACCTGGCTGCGGCCGAGCTTCCTGGGCAAGCGCACCGGGGTACATCAGGCGGCGATCGGCTGCCGCTACCGCTGCACTTTCTGCGGCGTGGTCTCCATGTTCAACGGCCTGACCCGCCTGCAGGGCGCGGCGCGCATGGAAGCGGCCCTGGCCTCCCTGCGCGGCTACGGCGCCGACTCGGTGCAGCTCTACGACCACAACTTCTTCGACAAGGAAGAGACGAGCGTCCCGGCCCTCGAAGTGATGGCCCGCTCGGGCCTGCGCTTCTGGTGCTACGCGCGCACCGACACCCTGGCCGGTTTCTCGACGGCGACCTGGGAGCTGATCCGCAAGAGCGGCCTCTCCATGGTCTACGTGGGAGCCGAGGCCGGGAGCGACGAGGTCCTCAAGCGCATGAAGAAGGGCACCAGCGTGGAGCAGACCTTCGAAATGGTCCGCCGCTGCCGCGAGTACGGAGTGATCCCGGAGCTCTCCTTCGTCCTGGGAGGTCCCGAGGACCCCGAGGGGGAAGTCGAGAAGACGCTCCGCTTCATCCGCAAGGTCAAGGAGGTCCACCCCGCCTCCGAGGTGATCCTCTACTTCTACAGCCCGACGCCGCAGCGCGATCCGGCCCGCTTGAAGGCCGGCATGCCGGTGCTGAAGCGCTACGGTCCGGAAGGTCCGGACCTGCCCACCACGCCCGAGGAGTGGACCGAGCCCAAGTGGATCTCCTACGTCTGCCACCAGGACGCGCCCTGGCTCTCGCCCAGGATCCGCAGCCGCGTCCAGGGCTTCGCAAAAGTCCTCGCCTGCCGCTTCCCCACCGCCCAGGACTGGTCCACCCCCGCCTGGGGCAAAGCCACGCTCCGCACCCTAGCCGGCTGGCGCTACGCCACCGGCCGCTGGGACAATCCCTGGGAGCTGGATCTCGCGAGGAAGGTCATCCCGCTACGGGAGCCGCAGCGGGAGAGCTTGTAGGCTCAGGGTTCCTTCTGGAGGCGCCGCACTCGTAGTAGAATATCCTCGATCTGGTATCCGTTCCGGGTACCGGTGCCCCGAGGAGACGACGAATGGTCAACCTGACGATCCCTATGAATGAACGGGTCTTGGAGCGCGCGCGTTCCAGGGCTTCTCACCAGGGCACCTCCCTCGATGCCCTTGTCCGGAGCTACGTCGAATCGTTCGCGAGTGGCGAAGAGAGCCGGGATCAGGCGGAAGACCCTGCTCGATCTCTCCCGGAAGACCGAGAGCGGAAGCGGAGGCCGCCGGTGGACGAGAGACGAGCTTCATGAACGATAGAGTGTTTCTCGACACTAACGTCTTCATCTATCTCTACGACTCGGATCAGCCTGACAAGCAGGCACGGGCGAGAGCCTTGGTCGAGAGGTTCGGGCTTTCGGATGCAATCGTGATCAGCACCGGCAAGGATGCCGACGGTCCCAGGGGGGAGGCTTTGCCACCCTGCGGCGGAACGCCGGTCCTGCGCTGCAAAAGCGGGGCTAACTGCGGTCACGGATACCGGAGGAGCGCCTCGGCGCCCATCCTACGTTGAAAGGTCCGCAGACTTTTCAACATGGGCTCCTTCCTTTTCAACATGGGCAGCTGCCCCTTCAACATAGGCAGGTGACTCTTCAACGCGAACAGGGTCCCATGTTGAAGAGTGGGGAGACATTTCAACATAGGGAGCTGGTTATGTTGAAAAGGCAGCTCGGTTTTCAACGCAGACTCCTGTCCGTGTTGAAAAGACTCCTGTCTATGTTGAAGAGTGGACGGGATACGTTGAAAGGTAAACCGTCTTTTCAACATGGATAGGTGACCTTTCAACGAGGACAAGGATCTCTTCAACACGGGTAGCTCGGTCTTCAACGTACCGGGCTGTCTGTGTTGAAAGGGCAGCTCATTCTTCAACGTATCCACCTGCCCTTTCAACGCACCCGGAGCCCTTTCAACGTAGGAACGTCACATCATCATCTCGGCAAGGAAGGTTCCCTGATCCTGCGGGGGAGAGACTCTCAACTCAGCCGCGGCCGATCACGGAAGCGCCGCGCGGGTCCGGCGGATCAGGAAAGCGGGTGCGGCAAAGGCGGCGATGAAGGGCACCCATGAGAACAAGGAACTGGGTTCAACCCACCAGCCGCCAGGAGTTACCCTGAACGGTATCAGAGTGAGCGGGACGACACTGAAATAGAGCAGTTCGAAGAGAAGGAGCATCGCCAGTAGTCTTGTGCTGGTGGGCAGGCCAGCCGTCGCCAGGCCAAGGACCACGAGGCAGGAGCCGGTGGCTGCGGCACCTGAGGTGCAGAGAAGAACCGTTGACAGCCTGACAACGTCGATTTGCCGGAACAAGAGCGGGATCGCGAGAAAGAGGATTGATACCGAGGCCGCTACCAGCGGGACGAAGCTGACCCGGCGCTGCGTGCTGAGCACCCGATGGCTCAGCCAGTGTGCACCGAAGGGCCACGCGAGGAGTAGGACCAAGGCCAGGACCCCGACGGTGATCTCGAACGGCTCCAGGGGCACCTCCGAAAAGGGTGGTTGACTCGACATTGTTGTTGCCTCGGCCGCGGGCGCTCCATCTCGGTCTCCCGACGCCGAACGCTGCCGGCCTCAGGCCTCGGACGTAGCGGTGTCGGTCTTCCCTTCCGGGCGGGTGCTCTGGAGGTGCTCCGTCAGGCTCCGGCCGGTGACCGACTTCGAATACGAGTTGGCCGCCACGAGGAGCCATCCGACCGGCCCGAAGGCCCATCGGGCCACAAGGCCGCCGACCAGGTGGGCCGCTCCGGGGAGGATCTCACCATCCAGGACCAGGCTGGCTCCCGGCACCACGGCCTCACCGAGAATTTTGATGCCACGTCCGATCACTACATTGCTGGATGGCTCCCGATGGCTCTCGTCCACGTCGTGCTCTGACATTTCCGACCTCCGTTTCGTGTTCGGCTGGTTCGAGACGAGCTCTCATCTGGGTGGTTTATGGCAGCATGTCGGATAAGCTCGTGGTTTCTGCGCTTTAGCTGATGGTACGCCTGGGCCGCCGATCGCGTCAACTCGGGCGGAATGCCGCATAAGGGCACTCCCCTTCCGAACGGGCCGGGACGCTTATGCGGCAACTCCGGCGCATGCCTCTGCAACGTATCCGCCTGCCCTTTCAACGTGCCCAGGAGCGAGGGTTCCCTGATCCTACGGGGGAGGGACTCTCAGCTCAGCCGCAGGTGCAACAAAGGGCGCACCCGAGGCTGCCCGTCGACCTCGGAGCGGACCTCGCCGACCCTGACGGCGCCCATGCGCAGGTAGAACTCCACGGCGTTGGGATCGGAGTCGATCTCGAGGACGCTCGCACCTGCACTGGAGGCCACGGCCCGGGCGTGCTCGAAGAGGCGCCGTCCCAAGCCCTTCCCCATCGCCGCGGGACGGAGCCAGAAATGCTCGAGCGTCCAGTGCGGCGACGACGCGGCGAGGCCGTAGCACCCCAGGGCTTCGCCGCCATCCTCGGCCAGATACACCTCGTTCTGGGCAATGAAGTCCGGGGAGAGGGTCAGATCGTCCCGCCACAGCTCGATCCAGCGCTCGGGATATCCCCAGTGCCGCTTGGCCTCGTGGGCGATCCTCGTCAGCTCCGTCGCGTCAGACTCCTGCGCGCGCCTGATGTTCATTTCACGTCGACTGAGCCCGAGCAGACATCCCCTTCTTCCGAACCGTCGAGCCATTCCCGCAGCTTCTTGATCCGCTCCTCGATGAGCTGCACCCTGTAGAGTGGATCGCACATCCTGATACTGCTGCCGTAAAAGTCAGGTTCCTTGGTATGGGGATACTTCGCCTCGATCTCGGCATCCCGAAAGGTCAGCCAGGCCCGCTGGGCTGCGCGCAGCTTCTCGATGAACAGGGCATCCGCCTTGTACTTCTCCAGGATCGCCTTGTAGACCCGGTTGAGCTCCGCGTCCGCGGCAGCGAGCTGCTTGCCGGCACAGTCGTTGAGGTCGGCCTGGGTCACGGCCTTGTCGAAGCAGTCCGCTTCGGGCTTCTGAGCCCGGGAGGCCAGCGGAAGGAGCAGACACGCGCAAACGCAGATCAGGACGAGTCGGTGCATGGAAGATCCTTTCACGATCCCGCTGGATATACCGATAGAGCCAACATGAAGTGCACGGTGGCGGGTTTCCGGTCGTGCGTAACTGGCGGCTCAAAGCGCCACTGCCGCAGGCATCGGGTCACGGCGTCCTGGAGGTCGGCAGGT
>DASUNJ010000050.1:0-5583 GCA_036277235.1 Thermoanaerobaculia bacterium
CCGCGTAGGCGAAAAGCAGGAGCAGGGCCGCCTCGCCCAGCGAGCCGCTGCGCGGGGTCGGCAGCGTGGCGAGCGTCCGCGACACGTAGAAGATCCCCACGCCGATGAAGATCAGGAGCGGCACGATCTTCGCCACCGCCAGGAACACCGCCGTGCGCACTCCCGACTTGACGCCGACCAGATTGATGGCCGTCAGGAGGAGCAGCGGCACCACGATCGCAAGTATCTGGCCGGTGCCCTCCTTGGTCTTCAGCGCCTGGGAGAAGCCGACCGAGAGCGAGGCCACCGACGACACACGCGCCAGCCAGGTCATCCACCCCACCTCGAACCCCACCAGGTCGCCGAACGCCTCCCGAGTGTAGAGGTAGGCGCCGCCAGGACGGTCGAAGTAGCTCCCCGCCTCCGCGAAGCAGAGCACCAGCAGCGCCACCGCGAAGCCGGCCAGGACTACCGCCCACAGGCTGGTCGGACCGAGGATCAACGCCGCCGCGGCCGGCAACAGGTACACGCCGCTGCCAATCACGTCGTTGAGCGAGAAGGCGACGATCTCCCAGCGCGACACCGCGCGCCGGAAGCCGACGTGGGTCACAGGGCTCACAACCTCTGACATTTCAAACCTCGATCCGCGTGCCCACCGTCTCGGGCAGGGTCCACACCCAGGCACCCGCCAGGACGGCGAAACCGGCGGCCAGCGCGATGCCGCCCGCCAGGCCCCAACGGCCCGCCACGGCGGCGATGACGAACGGCGTCGCGAACTGCACGCCGCGGGTGACGTTCATGATGACCGACATCGCCGCACCCCGCACGCGGGTGGGGAACAGCTCCGAAAAATAGGGGCCGTAGCACGACCAGGTGCCCGTACCGATCCCGGCCACGAGCATGGAGGCGAGCCCCAGCGCCGGGCTCGACGCCACCGCCTCCGAGAGCAGAAGCGCCAGCCCCAGGGCCGTCACGGCGCAGTAGGCCGCGAAAGCCGGACGGCGGCCGGTCCGGTCCGAGACCCAACCGAAGGTCAAATACCCGGTGACCGATCCCGCCACGAAGGCGAGCGTCCACCAGCCCGACGCGAAGATGGACAATCCCCGCTGCTCCTGCAGATACCGGGGCAGCCAGACCACCGCGAACCAGTAGGCCGACATGTTGAGCGCGGTCAGCAGGAAGGCGCGGCTGAACAGCCCGGCCATGTCGCCCGCCACGAGCTGCGCCAGGATCGGCCGCCGCAAGGGCTCCTGCTCGCGCCGGCGGCGGTGCTCCAGCCAGATATCCGACTCGGGCAGACGGCGCCAGAGGAAGACGACCACGATCGGCAGGGCCGAGACCAGGAAGACCGTGCGCCAGCCGAGCGTCGGGGCGAGGAACGAGCCGACGATCGCGGCCAGCCCCAACCCGGCCGGCGCGCCGCTCTGAGCCAGGGCGCCGTAGCGTCCGCGCAGAGCGGGTGGGATCGTCTCCCCGAGCATCGCCTGCCCGGCCCCCCAGGTGCCGCCGATGCCCAGACCGGCGAGCGCGCGGGCCAGGATCAGCATCCCCAGGTCCGAGGACAGGCCGCACAGAGCGTTGCCGATCGAGAACGCCGCGATGGAGACCGCCATCGAAAGCCGCCGCCCCAGCCGGTCGCTCATCCAGCCGAAGAGCAGGCCGCCGACTCCGGTCATGCCCACGCCCACGGCGGTCAAAGGCGTCAGGTCCCCCTTCGCCAGGCCGAGCTCGTCCTGGACCGGCTTCAGCAGGAAGGAGAGCAGCATCAGGGAGTAGAAGCCGGTACACCAGGCCGCCCAGGCGAAGGCGAGGATCCTCCGATGGACCCGGGTGGGACGCTCGTGATCGCTGAGGCGCGCGGGAGCCGTCGTTTCGAGCAAGCGGGGGAGATCCTAGCAGCATCCAGCCCCAGGAATGACCCACCCGCGCTGACCTGTTGCTCTGCTCGTGAAGAAGAAGCTCGTCCCCCTGCTGCTCGCCCTGTCCGCGATCGGCGTGCTCGCCGGCCAGCCTACGGCTTCTCAAGCTGACGTGCGCCAGGAGCTGCTCCGGCTGATCAACGCGGAGCGCGCGCGGGTGGGCTCGCCGCCGCTTCACCTGGACGACGCCCTCAGCCGGGCAGCGCAGCAGCACGCCGACGAGATCTCGCGCAGCGGAGACTTCCAGAGCGGCTCCTCGGAGGGGATGCGGAACTGGCTCCAGCAGGCCGGCTATCACGCCTTCGAGTGGACCGAGAACCTCACCCAGTCCGGCGCCGACCCCGACGGTCTTCTCAGCTACTGGAAGAGGCGCAACCCGTCCACCTTTCAGGATCTGATGGACGAGCGCTACCGCGACATCGGCTTCGGGATCTCGCGCCTGGACGGCACCCCGCTCTACAGCTTCCTCTTCGCGGTTCCGCTGTCGGACCACCTGGCCCGCGAGACCACCCACCTCCGCGATTCCGGCGCGGTGCGCGAGGAGATGCTCGCCCTCGTCAACGCCGCCCGCAAGAAGGCGGGGCTCAAGACGCTGCGGCTGAATTCCGTGCTCCACAAGGCCGCCCAGGCTCACGCCGAGGACATGCTCGCCCGCGGCTACTTCGCCCACGAGAGCCCCTCCGGCACCACGGTCCGCGAGCGCTCCAGGAAGGCCGGCTACGACTGGGCCGCGGTCGGCGAGAACATCGCCTTCGGCCAGACCTCGGTCGACGAGGTCATGGAAACCTGGATGGACAGTCCGGGCCACCGGAAGAACATCCTCAGCCGCAACTACACCGAGATGGGAGTGGGCCTCGCCCTGGGCAAGGGCCCGGACGGTAAGTACCAGATCCTCTGGGTGCAGAACTTCGGCGCGCCCCGCTGAGCAGCGTCCGCCCCGTCCTTTACGTCCTCTCTGTCCTTTTGGTCCTCGCCTGATGTATTCTATTTGGCACATATACGCTGCCTTCTACGAGGACATCCGTGCTGCCGGTGCTGCTGCTGGTTACCGCGTTGTCTCCTGCGCCCGATCTGGACCGGGTGCGTCAGGATCTCCTTCTCCGGCTCAACGCCGAGCGTGAGCACGCCGGAGCGCCGCCCTTCCGTCTCGTCCCTGTTCTGAACCAGGCTGCTCAGCAGCACGCCGAAGAGACCGGCCGCCGCGGGTCGGGAGGTGGAACGGAAGCCGTGCAGGCGCGCCTGGGAGCGATGGGCTATCTCGCCTATACCTGGAACGAGAGCTTCGTCGTCTCGCGCGGAGATCTCCGCGATGTGGTCGCCCAGTGGCGCTCGGACCGCCGGTCGCGCGCGATGAGCCCGCAGTTCCGGGACGTGGGCATCGGCATCTCCGAGTACCGCGGCGCGCTGCTCTACGCTTTCCTCTTCGGCTGGCACCAGGGGGATTTCTTCGCCCGGGAGACCGCGGCGCTGCGCAATCTGGAAGCCGTGCGGGCCGAGATGCTGGCCCGGGTCAATGCCGCGCGCAGATCCGCGGGGCTCCGGCCGTTGAGGCGGAGCCCCGACCTCGACCGCGCCGCCCAGGAGCACGCCCGGGATCTTTTAACGCGCGGCTACTACAAGCACGTCAGCCCGGAAGGGTCCACCCCCCTCTCGCGGGCGAACGCCGCCGGCTACAGAGCCGATCTGATCTCCGAGAACCTGCACGAGCGCACGGGGCCGATCGAGGTCATCGTGGAAGACTGGCTGCGCAGCCCGGCCCACCGCCGCAACCTCCTGGACCCCGGCGCAAGCGATCTCGGCGTCGGTCTCGCAATAGGCCCTGGGTACGGATTGGACCCTAGCGGCTACCGGGTGGTCTGGGTGCAGAGCTTCGGGCGGCGGTCCGAGACGGCCAAGCTCGCGCCATGAGGAAAATCCCGCTGGCGTTCGTCTCTTCCAGGGAGAGGAGACGCCTATGGCGCAGCGGCTCGCGATTTTCTGTGACGGGACCTGGAATTCGCCCGATCAGGCACACAACGGTACCGCCTGCCCCACCAACGTGGCGAAGCTGGCAGCCGCGGTGCTGCCGAAAGCGGACGGGACCGTCCAGAGGATCTACTACCATCGCGGCGTAGGCACCGGACCCTGGTACGACCGGTTCTTTGGCGGAGCTTTCGGGGTCGGCCTCTCGGACAACATCCGGCATGCCTACCGTTTCCTGGTCGAAACCTTCGCGCCCGGAGACGAGATCTTCCTCTTCGGCTTCAGCCGGGGCGCCTATACCGCACGCAGCCTCGTCGGGCTCATCCGCAACTCCGGCCTGCTCCGCCGCGAGCACGCGGACCGGATCGACGACGCCTACAGGCTTTACCGCTCGCGGCGGCCCGACACCCACCCTCGTCAAAAGGAGGCCGTGCTGTTCCGCCGCACGTTCTCTCACGAGCCGCCCATCCGCTTCCTCGGCGTCTGGGACACGGTCGGCTCGCTCGGCGTCCCGATCCAGATCACCGGGATCATCAACCGGGGCCTGCGCTTTCACGACACGGAGTTGAGCAAGTCGATTGAGGGCGCCTACCATGCCCTCGCCATCGACGAGAGGCGCCGTTTCTTCCTGCCAACCGTCTGGAGCCGGAAGGACGCTGCCGCGGCCGGGCAGGCGCTCGAGCAGGTCTGGTTCATCGGCGCCCACTCCAACGTCGGCGGCGGCTATCCGGACCAGGGCCTGTCCGACATCGCGCTCCATTGGATGGCCAAGAAGGCATTCGCGTCCGGCCTCGGCGTGGACTTCCAGGAGCTCAAGCTGGACCTGGACCCCCTGCGCGTTCCGATCGACTCGCGGAAACGTCTGTACAAGCTGCTCCCGTCGGTGTCGCGGGACATCGGCGCCGCGCAGCACGGCATGGAGTCGGTCCACGAGAGCGTCCTGCAGCGCTACTCGGAAGACCCGCGCTACCGCCCCCGGAACCTGACGAAGTACCTGGCCGATCATCCCGAGGTGCTGGAGCGCTGGCGGGAGAGAGTCAACGAACAAGAGGCCCAAGAGCGGGCGGCTTAGCCCTGAGGTAGAGTCCGCGGCATGAGCCGCCAGAACGTCGGCATCCTGATCTTCGACAACGTCGAGGTCCTCGACTTCGCGGGGCCGTTCGAGGTCTTTTCCCGCACCCGGACGGTCCCCGGGCCGGAATCCCGCCGGTCGGAGGACAGCGCCCCTTTCCACGTCTTCACCGTGGCGAAGTCCAAGGACCCGGTCTCCGCGACCGGCGGGCTGGTCGTAGTCCCCCACCACGACTTCGCGGACGCTCCCCGGATCGACCTCCTGGTCGTCCCTGGCGGGTTCGGCACCCGTCCCCTCCTCAACGACGAGGAGACGCTGGACTGGATCCGCCGCACCGCCGCCTCGTCGCATCAGGTCACCTCGGTCTGCACCGGATCGCTGCTCCTGGGCAAGGCCGGACTTCTGGAGGGGAAGCGCGCCACCACGCACTGGGCGGCGCTCGATCTCCTGGAGTCGCTCGGCACGGGCGCGGAGGTCCAGCGCGAGCTACGGGTGGTCGACGACGGCATCATCACCTCCGCCGGTGTGGCCTCGGGCATCGACATGGCCTTCTACGTGGTGGAGCGCCTCTGCGGGCAGGACGTCGCCAACGAGACGGCGCGCTACATCGAGTACCGACGGTAGGAAAGTCACCTCCCCTCCCCGGCATAC
>DASUNJ010000051.1:0-2777 GCA_036277235.1 Thermoanaerobaculia bacterium
AAGCCCCGCAGATGCCTCATCACCGAAAGATATGCCTGCAAGGACGGGAGGTCAGCGGACTAGCATCAGTTTTAGGCTGGCTTCTTGAAGAGAGGGGTTGGTCCGATTCCGAGATGGCGAGGCGGTGCCGACTTGAGGCCGAGTCCCTGCACGGGAGCCATCCGGGAAAAGGTTTTAATCACGTCTACGAAGGCTCGGCGGATAAAACCCGGAACAGACTCGCCAGCATTCTGCTCGGCAGGTTAGGAGCAAAGCGTCGGGGGGCGTCGGAAGAGATCAATTGGGATCGCATCGCCAAACAAATCTTCGAGGACGAGCTCGAAGTCTACGCCGAGGTTCTGGGCGCGCACCTGCTCTGGTTGAGGTGCGCGGGCACCAGCGACGGCCCGATCGAGTGGGAGCCCAAGAGCGAATACAACCGCCCGGAACAGATCGCCCTGCTACTCAGGGTTTACGAGAAGCTGGCCTTAGATGTGTACGTCTACTCTAGGTTCGTCCCGTTCGAGTTGATGCCCGAGGAGTTTCTGCACGCTTTTTTTGAGGCTGTATTTCAAAACACCACGGCGTTCAGAGGCCGCTCAGAACTATTCAAACTCATTTACATCGGGAACGAGAGGCGCATTGAGCTGCAGCGGCCGGGACGGCCGAAGACGGCGAGTTTTACAAGCGTCATGTTGTTACCGGACCTGAAAGAGTTGGCTGCCGGTAAGGGACTGTATAGGCATATCAATAAGGATCTGCGAGTCGAAGCGCTAAACGGCCTGCACTCGGCGGTCGCAAATGGCGTAAAGAACCTCACGATTGTAGTGGACGAAGGGGCGAAGGCATCGGAGGTTTTCGAGATGTTGAGCGGCCGGAGGTCCTTAACTGTTTGTGGCGACGTCCTCAGCCTGGAGTACGATGACAAGTGGGGCGTCCGCTACTGGCCCGGCCGTTCCGTCGCGACCGTGCAGAACGCCCGTTTAGCCAAGAGCGTGATCAAAGAGGCCCAGCACAATTCGCCCGAGCGAGTCGAAAGGGTTCTAGACCGCTTGCTCATGACCTCGAAGCATTCCTGAGCCGCCTGCGGTTAACCAACTCGTCCGTCACGCGTGGCACCTCCCGGCTTCACCCGGCACCTCCGCCGTGGGCTACGCCGAAGAAACTTTCCGACGCCTCGCGGAGCCGCGCGCCGACCGCTTCCGCTTCACACCCTGACTCTTCGGCCTCGCCGGCAGACGCTCCGGCAGGTCGAGCTCGTCATCGATGAGTGCCTCGACCGCAACGCCGGCGGCCTTCGCCAGCAGAAGGAGCGTCGGCAGGTCCGGCTCACGGTTGCCCAGCTCCCACGCCGACACGTCCCCCTGGAAAAGCCTCTCGGTCAGCCCGAGGTGTTTGATCAGCCCGTTCTGCGACAGGCCGAGCTTGCGGCGGATCTCGACGATCTTCTCGCCGAGGTACGCCGGCCTCTCCCGCGGCCGTTTACCCATCAGGATTCTCACCCCCTGCTGGGTTCTGCGCCATCCCTCGCCCTGGCGCACGACTAAATGTAAATACACTGTTGCAGCTAAATGTAATTGCATTTAGCATGCGGTCGTGCGGGGGTCCCGCCGGGACCATGCGTGTGAATGGTTCCCGCGCGGCGCTCATCCTTTAGTGATGTGCGACCGCTCCGATCATCTGTAGGCGGATCAGTTGTCAAAGAATCTCAACGGCGGAGGCCTCACTCAGCGACTCCTGCTCGCCGTCATCGCGGCGGGCGTGGTGATTATAGCCGGCATTCTCGTCTACGAGACTTGGAATAAACGCCGGGCGGCGCGGGAGGCCGCGGCTGCGCTCCAGGAGCTGGAGAAGAACAGGCCGAAGAGGTACGTTGCCACAACGCTGGCGGAGGGCGCGCCCGCGAGTCATGAACAAATAACCGTGAGCGTTGACCAAGAGGGCGCGCTCCGGCTCTCTTCGGGTGCCGGCGACCCGGAGGCGGTCGAGGACGCGGATCAGCTTCGCGCGCGGCTGGAACAGCTCATACGTGAGCGCCGCGGGCACGGGCTCGACAGGACTGCACTGGGCGCGATGATCCTATCCACATTTGACGGATTTCGCGAGGAAGCTTGCCCGCAACATCTTGCGCTCGCTCTTTGAACATTGCTACTTGACCAACTCCGGTCCCAGGTAGAGCCTCAGTTGGCGACCTCCGCCGCCGGCGCGCTTCAGCGGTCGCGGCTGCGGCGCTTCGCCTTCAACCGGTTCGCGCAGCCACTGCGGGTCGAACAGGGCAGGCTGCTTCGACCGGTACTGCGTCTCGTGGTAAGTGGGCCGGCTGATCGCCTTCAGGCGGTTCGCATCTCTGTCCCACTTGCAGCGGTACTCGGTCAGTAGTTGCGCCTTGTACTCGGCCCGGAGCTGTCCGTCCCAGTAGGTGACCTCGAAGGGCGTCCGGGGCAAGCCCTCTTCGATGTAGATGCGCCAGCGGTTGATCCGCACGAAGCCGCGCTCGTCCGTCCTGCGCTTCCACGTCATCCGGCTGAAGGCCCGGTGCAGGGCGGCGGCGTCCGCCTCGCGCCCCTTCGCCTGGCCCAGGACTTCGAGCGGCGCGCGCTGCTGATCGTTACGTTTAAGGTGGGCGAAGTGCGGCAGCCGGTTGTGGTCGCGGATCAACTCCCGATGGACCTCAACCGCCGTGTCAACGGTCGGGCATCTCTGCCACCGGTACTCACCCACTCTGGCCTGGATGCCGAACTGGGCTTCGATGAGGTTCTGCCAAGGGTGCCCGCGCTCGTACATGGTGTGCGTGATCT
>DASUNJ010000052.1:0-4674 GCA_036277235.1 Thermoanaerobaculia bacterium
GACCGAGCGCGAGCTCGAGGTCCTGGAGTTGCTGGTCCGGGGGATCACCTCCAACCGCAAGCTCGCCCAGCAACTGGGCGTGAGCGAGAACACGGTCAAGTTCCACGTGCGCAACATCCTCGACAAGCTGCACGTGCACAACCGCGCCCAGGTAGTCAGCTACGCCATCCGCAACCGCCTCGTGGAATCTCCGGGGGCCTGATCGCTCCCTGGTGGTGCTATCCTATTCACGAGGGGGTTCGCCATGAAGAGGATAAGCGCCGTCTGCATCCTGGCCGTGCTGCTCGCCGCTTTGCTCGCGGCACCGGCCCTGGCGCAGGGACCGACCTGCAACGAGCAGAGGGCCGCGGGCATCGCCCGCAGCGAGCTGGCTCAGTGCATCGCCGCTCCCACCGGCCCCGATCTCTTCGTAGAGGTGGACGCTCTCTGCGAGTGCCCCGAGTTCGGCATCAGCGTGAACGCCATCGCCCGCGTCCGCTGCAACCCCAACGAAGAGTGCCCACCCTTCGGCATCCTCATCGGCAGCGTGACCCTCGACTGCAACTACAACGTCATCGACAGCGTCTGCTTCTAGGCATCTACCTTGAAAATTGGGAGCACCGCTCCCAATTTTCAAAGTAGACTGCCCTCATGATTGAGCGGTCGGGCCACCTTGCGCGCCTGCGCGTCCTGCTCGAACAGTTCCCTGTCGTCGGCCTTATCGGATCACGCCAGGTGGGAAAAACCACCCTGGCGATGGCCTTCGCCGACGAGTTCGAGGGGGAGGTGACCCGCTTCGACCTGGAGAACCCCCGCCATCTCTACCGGCTTGAGGACCCCATGTTCGCCCTGGAGAGCCTCACGGGCCTGGTCGTCCTGGACGAGATCCAGCTCCGGCCGGAGCTGTTTCCCGTCCTGAGAGTCCTGGCGGATCGGAAGACAACTCCGGCCCGCTTCCTGGTGCTGGGGAGTGCCTCTCCCGAGCTTCTGCGCCAGACGTCCGAAACCCTCGCCGGCCGGATTGCCTACCATGAGCTTGAAGGCCTGAGCCTGGAGGAGGTGGGAAGGGAGCGAGTCGAGCCGCTCTGGCTACGCGGCGGCTTCCCTCTCTCCTTCCTGGCTCCGTCCGACGCGGCGAGCGGTCTCTGGAGGCAGCAGTTCATCCGCACCTACCTCGAACGGGATCTCTCCGAGCTGGGCATTCAGCTCCCCTCCACCACGATGCGGAGATTCTGGGCCATGCTCGCCCACTACCACGGCGAGATCTGGAACGGCTCGGAGCTGGCCCGCGCCTTCGGCGTCTCTCACAAGACCGTCCGCGGCTACCTGGACACCCTCTGCTCGACTTTCATGGCGAAACGCCTGGACCCGTGGCACGAGAACGTGGCCAAGCGCCAGGTGAAGTCCCCGAAGATCTACCTTGCCGATAGCGGCATCCTTCACACGCTGCTGGGCCTGGATTCGCGGGAAGACCTGCTCGAGCATCCGAAAGTGGGCGCCTCCTGGGAGGGTTTCGCCATCGGCGAGGTGGCGGCCCATCTCGGCGCACGTTCCGAGGAGTGCTTCTTCTGGAAGCTGCACAGCGGCGCCGAGCTGGACCTGCTGATCCGCCGTGGCAACGTCCGCCGCGGTTTCGAGCTCAAGCTCACCAGCAGTCCCAGGGTCACCCCCTCCATGCGCGCGGCCCTGGAGAGCCTCGGTCTCGACGAGTTGATCGTGATTCATGCCGGTACAGAGTCCTATCCGCTGACCTCCCGTATCCGCGCCGTGGCCCTTACCCAATTGCGGGAGGAAGTGGAGCCGCTGTAGTACGCTCTCACTGCATGAGCCCTGTCCACGGCATCCATCACGTCACGGCCATCTCGGGAGATCCCCAGCAGAACCTGGAGTTCTACACGGGGCTGCTCGGCCTCCGGCTGGTCAAGCGCTCCGTCAACCAGGACGTGCCCGACACCTACCATCTCTTCTACGCCGACGCCGAGGGACATCCCGGAACGGACCTGACCTTCTTTCCGTGGCCGCAGATGCCCGCGGGGCGCAAGGGGGCGGGGCTGGCGGTCGAGGTCGGCTTCGCGGTGCCCGAGGGGAGCCTCGCCTTCTGGGCCGAACGGCTGGAGACGCTGGGGACGACCCCGGAGCGCCGCTTCGGCGAAAGCGTCCTGGCCTTCCGCGACGTACACGGGCTCGGTCTATCTCTGACGGAAGCGTCCGGGCCGCGGGAGTGGACGCCGTGGACGGAGAGCCCCGTGCCAGAGCGCCACCAGATCCGCGGCTTCCACTCGGTGCGGCTCTGGGAGAGGAACCTGGGCGTCACCGCCCGCTTCCTGGGCGAGGCCCTCGGCTTCGAGCCTGCCGCCGAGGAGGACGGCTGGCATCGCTTCGGCGTCGAGGGTGGGGGCTCGGGCAAGTGGGTAGAGGTGCGCGAGCTGCCGGGGGAGCGGCTCGGATCGTGGGGCACCGGCGCCGTCCATCACGTGGCCTTCCGGGTCACGGACGACGGGGAGCAGGAGGAGATCCAGCGCCGGGTGCGTGCCGCGGGCTCCTCGCCCACGCCCATCATCGACCGCTTCTGGTTCCACTCGGTCTACTTCAAGGAGCCCGGCGGCGTGCTCTTCGAAACCGCCACCGACGAGCCAGGCTTCACGGTGGACGAGGATCTCGCCCACCTGGGCGAGAGGCTGATCCTCCCGCCCTGGCTGGAGCCGCACCGGGCCGAGATCGAGGCCGTCCTGCCTCCTCTAAGGAGCTAGCCATACGACCCATATGCGTGATATGGTTCGCCCATATGAAGACGACCGTGGAAATCGCTGAGGATCTGTTCGCACGAACGCGCGAGGTCGCCCAGCGTGAGGGGACAACTCTCCGAACCTTGATCGAAGAAGGGTTGCGGGTCGTTCTCGCACAGCGGGAGCAGAAGTCTTCGTATCGATGGCTTGACCTGAGCGTTGGCGGCGAAGGGCTCGCCCCCGGAGTCGAAGAAGGTGCCTGGGAGCCGCTGCGTGATCAGATCTACTCGGGGCGCGGGGCTTGATCGCGGTCGACACCAACCTGCTGGTTTACGCTCATCGCAGCGATTCGCCCTGGTTCGACGCTGCGCGCAAGGTCTTGCGCCCGTTGGTCGAGGGCACGGCCACCTGGGCAATCCCCTGGCCCTGCGTGCACGAATTCCTCGCCATCACCACACATCCCAAGATTTATCGCCCGCCCACTGAGCTGCCGCGTGCCGCGGAGCAGGTCGCGGCGCTGGTCGCCTCTCCCAGCCTCATGCTGCTGGGCGAGCCAACCGGATACTGGCAGGTGCTGAGGCGTTTGCTCGCCGCCGGGCAGGTGACCGGCGCCAAGGTGCACGACGCCCGCATTGCGGCTCTCTGCCTCTGCCACGGTGTCTCCGAGCTCTGGTCAGCCGACCGCGATTTCACCCGGTTCCCGGAGCTGAAGACGCGGAATCCGCTGGTCTCCTGACAGTTCGCCGGCCCAGGCCTCCTATTCGTTGTCCCGGACCTCCACGACCTTGCGTGTCGTGCCCAAGTGGTTGTCGTCGAGGAAAGACGACTTGATGAGAAACGGCACCTTGACCGCGCCGACAGCGCGGTAATCCGCATAGTCGGTCTGCTCGGGATCGGGGCCCAGCACGGTCGGCCGGTTGACGACCTGCCGGAGCAGGAGCCCGGTCTCGGCATCGAAATAGAATAACCGCGACGTGCCGTCATCCTCCCGGATGCGCAGGACGAGCGTCTCCTTCCCATCGATCGATTCCCGCCGGAGGACCCGCGCCTTGTCGGCCCGGTCCCGCAGCTTGAGCGGGCTGTGCAGGTCGATGTTCTCGGCCATGCGGGCGACCTCCTGCGGCGGCAGCGGGCGCTCGCCGCGGGGTGTCTTCACCGTCCCGGAAGCGCCGTCCAGGCGCAGGATCGTCTGCTGCGGGGCCGCGCCCACGGTCACGGTCGCCCGGTCGGGGGCTTGCAGCACGATCTCGACCGGGTCCTCCTGGCCGCGGTTGACCGCCTGCGCCTTGGGCGTGCCCGAGCCGATCACCTTCATGCGCAGCAGAGTTCCACGGGACACGCGGCTCTTGATGCCTTCCAGAGCGGCGCGTCCGCCGAGCGCCTGGATGTAGCGGTCGAGCACCTCGGCGGCCGACGGGAGCGCCTCCTGCGGTCCGTGGTGGGTGGAGCCGTGGGTCGTGTCTTCGAACTGGGCCTGCCCGATCGGCGGCACGTGGACCGGATGCTCCTGGCCGCGATGGCAGGTGTTGCAGGTGACTCTGGCCTGTCCCTCGAAGTTCTCCTTGTTGATCGCGAAGACCATGCGGATCATCGCGCGCGCGGTCTCCTTCTCCTTCTTGGTGTCGAGCTCGTACTGGTTGCCCTCGGCCACGTGGCAGAAGTCGCACCGGGTGCCCAGCGCCGACCGCATGAGGTGCATGACCGGCATCAACTGCGACGCGGGCATGTCCTTCAGGACCTTGATGTTCTTGTAGGTCTCCCCGGCGGTCGGCTCGGCGGGAGCCGGAGCCGGTTGGGCCGTCAGGGCGATGGCGAGGAACATCATGGGGATCGTGCTCATGTCGGGTCCTCCTCCGCTCGATTCTTGTCCCGCCTGCGCTGCCAGCGCAGGACCAGGCCCAGGGTACCAGGATCCACCAGCAGAGGAGCACGGCCCACAGTCCGAAACCGGGGCGGTTCGCCAGAGTCA
>DASUNJ010000053.1:0-4114 GCA_036277235.1 Thermoanaerobaculia bacterium
CAGTCCGCTGGCACGAACCTGCCGGGTGTACAGGGCCGGGGCGTCTCTCGGCCCCAGTCACCACGAACGCCGACAGAACGCGATGGAACCATGGTTCCTCTGCGCGGGATTCACGGGGGCGGAAGGCTGAGGTGAACGGAACTGCCGTGGGGAGACGCCCCGACCCTGTACACCCGGCAGGATCGTGGTAGAGGACTGGAGCGTCTCTACTACCGGACTATCTCCGGACGCCGCGCCGCGTTCAGGGCACGCGGCGCGCACGACGCAGAACGGCGCGCCCCCTCCGGCGGATGCACAACGACGCAGAACGGCGCGCCCCCTCCGGCGGATGCACAAGAGCCTGGGCCGACTCCGCAAACCCTCTTCCGGATGACGCGCCGTGTTTGGCGACTGCCGCGCCGTCTTTCCGGGCCGCGCTGCCGTTCTTTCGGCGCGTCGCGCCGTTTTCGCGGGCAACGCTGCCGTTTTCCCTGGCAACGCTACGGACTTCCCGGCAACGCAGCCGTGTTTCCGGCGTGCCGCGCCGTGTTTCCGGCGCCTGCCGCCGTCTTCCCGGCGCGTGACCCCGGATTTCCGGGCTGCCGCGCCGTGTTTGCGGGGCACGGCGCCGCATTGCCGGCGTAGGCCGATAGCGTTGCAGCAGCGCAAGCGCGCGTTGCCCGCGATGATCCGCATGGCAGGGGAGTATAGTAAGCCCATGGCGAGAGAGCCCCGAGATCTCGAAGACGATGTGCCGGCCGCGGATCTCCAGACGCGGGCAGAGGGTCTCCTCGAGCAGGTCCGTACAACCCGGCGTCCGGTCGTCGTGACGCAAGAGGGGAAAGGGACGGCAGTGCTTGTGGACCTCGAAAGCTATCGATCGCTTCTTGAGGAGATCGACCTCCTCAGAGATGTCCATCGAGGTCTTGCGGATATCGAGGCCGGTCGGGTCACCCCCCATGAAGAGGCCATGGCCCGCCTCCTGGAACGCTATACATAATTGCCCTACAAGATCCTTTGGTCCGATTCCGCCCTGGAGCGGATCACGGAGATCCTCGATTTCATCGCGACGGAGAACCGGGCTGCAGCCCGGCGCATCGTCGACGATCTCCGCGACCGCGTTCAGCGGTTGGCTGATCATCCGCGGCTGGGGCGTCCCCTCTCGGACGAGATGGATCCTGACTTGAGGCGACTCGTTCTAGGAGACTATGTGGTCCTCTACAGGATCCACGAGATATCACAGACGATCGCGATCGTCGCAGTCCGCCACTTCCGCCAGCGCTCGCTGCGCGGCGAGGAGGTTTGAGCTCATGAAGTCTTTTCTTCTCTGTGGTGGGCGCCCGGACAGGTACCGTAGGGATTGATCAGCCACGATCCTGGGGCCGCGCGCAGCCTACAATTAAGCAACCATGCCCGCCCCAACCTCCCGCTTCGTGCTCGACGTAGGCACCGACCCGGATTCCGACATCGTCCGCCTTCGCCTCACTGACGATCAGGACAACCATCTCGGCGCCAACCAGGTGCGCCTTGGCGAGCACAGCACGGCGCTCTGGCAGGGACTGTTCGACACCCGCTCCTTCGTGGATACCTACGCCAACAGCGTGCGCTTCACCGACCAGCCTGCGACGGCCGAGGACCTCTTCGAACAGATCGGCGTCTTCCTGGCTCAGAAGATCCTCGGCCCCGACATCTTCAAGGCGCTGTACTCCGGGAGCTATCAGCGGTCGCTCCTGGTCCGGATCTCTCCCGAAGATCGCGTCGCGGCGGCATTCGCGCGGGTGCCCTGGGAGATCGCGCGGCCAGCGCTCGCCCAGGAGGCGCTCTTCGATCGCAACCTCGTGGTGCGGATGGAAACGCCGGGCGTCTCCTCGGCCTACGCTCCCCCGCTTCCGGGTCCTGACGAGCACCTGCGGGTGCTCCTGGTCTATGCCGAGGCGCCGGGCTCACGCCCTCTCGCCATGCGGCTCGAACGGGAGCAGCTCCTCGGCCTCTTCTATGACGAGGTGATGCCGAAGCGCCGAGTGTTCGTGGACGTCCTCTGCCATGGCGTCACGCGCAAAGCCCTGAAGGAGAAGGTCCGCGACGCCGGCGGTTACCACGTAGTGCACTGGAGCGGCCACGGCCATCACAACCTCCTGGAGCTCGTGGGCGAGGACGGCAAACCGGATCTGCTCACCGGCGCGGGTCTGGTGGAGCTCTTCGAGGCCGCGGGCGGCTTCATCCCCCACTTCGTCTTCCTGAGCGCCTGCCTCTCGGGCACGCTGGTCGGCGTTCGCGACTGGGCGGGCCTGGAAGCCGCGCTCCGCCATGGCGAGACCGCCACGCGCAGGTCCGACCCGGAGCAGGTGGATGAACTGGTCCAGGAGCAGCCGGGCTACACGGGCACGGCTCTCGCGCTGCTCGGTGCGAACGTGCCGCAGGTGCTGGCCATGCGCTACGAGGTGGGCGACGCCTATGCCCTCGACCTCGCCCGCCTCTTCTACCGCCGGCTGTTCGCCGACCCCCAGCCCAAGGCGCCGGCGAGCGCGCTAGCCGTGGCCCGCAAGGAGCTGCTGGAATGGAAGGCACCCGAGCACGACGTTGTCGATCACGCCACGCCGCTCCTCTTCGGCCGCGACACTGGTCCCCTCCCCGCTCCCCAGGGTCGCAGCTCCGCTCTGGCCTTCCGCCGTCCGCGTCCGCAGCCGCTGCTCCCGGACAGCCGCGAGCTCGACCGGCCCGCGGAGCTGGTGGGCCGCGGCGAGCCCCTGAGCCGGCTGCGCCGATGCCTGGGGGAGGGAAAGCCGGCAGTGGTCCTGGTCCAGGGGCTGGCCGGCCTGGGCAAGACCGCCCTGGTGGCCGAGGCCGTCCACCTCTGGCATGGCCGCTTCGACGGCGTCTTCGCCTTCCAGTCGAAGCCATTTCCGGTCTCGCTCGACGAATTCCTGCGGCGGCTCGACGAGCGGCTCACCTTGCACAGCCAAGCCTACCGGGAGCGTTGCGAGCAAAATCCCTACGAGGCGGTCTATCTCCCGACAGGCAAGCCGCTGAGCGGCGAAGCGCGCTGGCAAAAGCTACGCGAGAACCTCTTCGAGGTGATGCGGAGCGAGCGTTTGTTGCTGGTGCTCGACAACTTCGAGACGCATCTCGAACAAGTGGCGGGGGCGGGAGGCTACGCCTGCGAAAACCCTGAATGGGACCGTCTCCTGAGACATCTGGCGGAAAACCTGCCGGGGAGCGGCTCGCGCCTGATCGTGACCTCACGCCACAAGCTGGCGGTGCTCGCCGATCCCGAGAGGGCGCTGTGGCTGCCGCTTGGTCCGCTGCCGATGGCCGAGGCGGTATTGCTCCTCCAGGGCAGCGAGGCCCTCCGCCGTCTGGCCTTCGGTGACGAGACTGGCTGGAAGCTGGCGATTCGGTTCCTTGAAGTGAGCCGCGGCCATCCGCTGATCCTCACCCGACTGGGCGCCTTGGCTGGCGACCCAAAGGCTTTGTCGCAGGCGCTGGACGAGTTGGAAGCCAACGGGCTCGACCGCCTGCCTGATGTCTTCGCGCCCCTCTCGAAGACCGACCAGGAGCCGGAGCACGCCTATTTAGAGGATGTGGCGATCGGCTCCGTCGACCTGCTGATCCACCGCGCCTCGCCGCCCGCCCGGCAGCTCCTCTGGCTGGTAACGCGGGCTATTGAGCCAGTGACGGAGCAACTCATCCAAGGGGTCTGGTCGAAGTGGAGCCTGGAAGAGGAGTGGCGCAATCGGTTTCGCGCAATGTTAGCGATGGAAGAACAGCTTCCGGAGGATTTACGGGTGGCTCTCGCGCAACTTTCAGCCGGGGTAAGGGCCGCGCTCAAAGAGGAAAGCGGTGCCGCGGCCGTGCCACCGGTCGGACCATTGCTCGCGGAACTGATCGAGGGGGGGTTGCTGACCCTTGAGGAAAGGGGCATCTACTGCTTTCATGAGCTGGTTCGCGAGCGGGCTACCGCCTGGATCGAGGCTCATCCTGAGGAAAAGTCCGGGCAGGAGGAGGAACAGGCCTGGGCGGCTTACGGCGAGCGCCACGGCTTGATGTTCGAAGTTCTTATGCAGTCCGGAGGGGAAGGATCGCGGCAACTGGCAGCGGAGGCCGGCCGGAGGGGGATCTCCTATCTCACACGGGC
>DASUNJ010000054.1:0-15189 GCA_036277235.1 Thermoanaerobaculia bacterium
ACGGGGCCGGGCACTCCGAAGCAGGCCGCCCGGACCTGCCGGGCGTCGGTGCCGAGGAACTCTTCCAGGAGAGGGGCGAGGCCGGGGTAGTCCGCGCTCGGGTACTTGGCGCTCCTCAGCGGACGGGGCATCCCTTCGGCGACTTCGAACAGCCCGAGATTGCACTTGGTACCCCCGACGTCGCCAGCCAGGACCACGGCGCGAGCGGCCATGTCAAGCCCCCAGAGCCCCCCGCAGCCGGGCGAGGCCTCCCGGGACGTCGCTGCCCAGGTTGACCCGCACCACCCGCCTCCCCCGATGCTCCAGGGCGCTGCGGTCGCCGTCCGCCTGGGCGCGGATCAGGGTGCCGAAGGTGAAATCGGTCTCGGGCACCGGCAGGTCGTGCTCCGGCTCGTCCACGATCTGGAGGAAGCGGCCCGCGTCCGGCCCCCCCTTGTGGAGCTGGCCGGTCGAATGGAGGAAGCGCGGGCCGTAGCCGAAGGTCGTGGCGAAACGGGTGCGGTCGCGCAGCCGCGCCTGGATGTCGTGCAGGATCTCCGTGGTCTCCTGGACGGCCGGCAGGTAGGCGTGGATTCCAAGGTAGCTCCCCGCTCCCGCTCCGGCCAGCCAGTGCTCCAGCGCGCTGCCGAGAGGACCGGAGTCGGAGGCCCGCACTTCGTCGGCGGGCGCGGCCGGCGCTCCCGACGAGCGCTCCTTCATGGCCCGGTTCGCCAGCTCCTTGGCGAGCTGCACGTCCGGCTGGTCGAAGGGGTTGACCCCGAGGACCGCTCCGGCCGCGGCCGTGGCCATCTCCCAGCGGAACATCTCGCGACCGAGGTCCGCCGGGTCCGTGAGCCGGAAGCGGGCCACCGGATGGCCGATTGTCTCCAGCGCGGCGAGGCGGGTTTCCAGCGCCTTGTCGTCGCCCTGGCTCAGGCCGACGAAGAAGCGGTCCTGGCCGTAGACGCCCGGCTCCCCCGTCCGCTCCCCCACGACCGGCACGATGCCGCGCCGGACCTTCTTGCCGTTGCTCTCGGTTTCTTTTCCGGTGCTCTCGGCGATGAGCTGCTCGATCCAGTCGGGGAAGGAGTCGATTCCCCGCGAGGCCAGGAAGGTCACCTTGTCGCGGCCCGCCAGGGCCAGCTCGCCCAGGGCGGCGCCGAGGACCAGGCCGGGGTTCGAAGTGGCCGGTCCGGTGCAGGCTTCGGCCATGCCGCGGGCCCGCACCAGCAGCTCCCGCACGTCCACGCCGAGCAGCGCCGCGGGCACCAGGCCGAAGTTGGTCAAGGCGCTGTAGCGGCCTCCCACGTCCTCGGGCGCGTTGAAGACGGCGCGGAAGCCGCGTTCCCGGGCCAGCTTCTCCAGCGTGCTGCCGGGATCGGTGACGGCGACGAAGCGGCGGCCGGCCTCGTAGGTAGAGGCCAGCGACTCGCCCACCCACTGCCAGAAGGCGCGGAACAGCGACAGGGTCTCGGTGGTCGTGCCCGACTTGCTGGAGACCACGAAGAGCGTGCGGGTCGGATCGAGCCGGGCGGTGAGAGAGCGCACCGCTTCCGGATGCGTGCTGTCCAGGACGGTGAGCGCCGGATATCCTTTCGCCAAGCCGTCACTGGCAGATCCGTAGGTGCGCGAGAAGACCTCGGGCGCGAGGCTCGAACCGCCCATGCCGAGGACGACGGCATCGCGGAAGCTGGCGGCGCGGACCTCGTGGCCGAAGCGGGCGAGGTCCTCGGCCTGGGTGCGCATGGACTCGGGCAGCTTGAGCCAGCCCAGGCGGTCGGTCAGCTCGGGGACCGGCTGGGCCGACCAGACGGTGTGGTCCTTGGCCCACAGGCGGCGGCCGAAGCCGTCGGCCTGCCAGCGCTCCAGCCGCGCCTGGACCGCGGACTCGTACCGCCCCAGCCGCAGCTCCGCGCCCACCACGCGGCTCTCCTGCATCAGCTCCCTGTCGCTCATGCGCTCCCTCCTTGCGGACCCGACTTCCGGACCCGAACATTATGCATGCTACGATCCAGCCGCAATGGGCGTGCGTGCGAGAGCCTTCCGCCGGACCCTTTTCCTCCTGGCCGTTCTGAGCCTCGCCGGCTGTTCCGAGGAGAAGGACTCCGGCAGGACCTATACCGTCCGCGGACAGGTGACGCAGCTCCCCGATCCGGACAATCCCGGTACGGGCCTCTTTCTCAACCACGAGGCGGTCGACGACTTCGTCAGCCGCGACGGCGAGGTGGTGGGCATGGACCCCATGACCATGTCGTTCCTCGTGGACGAGGAGGTCCCGCTGGAGGGAATCGGCGTCGGGGACGTGGTCGAGGTCAAGCTGCACGTGGACTGGGGGGGCGAGACCACGCCGGGGGTCGCCGAGATCGTCGAGATCCGCGAGCTCCCGCCCGGCACGAAGCTGGTTTATCGCGCCGCCCAGCCGAAGAAAGAACCAACAAACTAGACATCCATAGGAGGAGGACACCATGCCGGTACGCAAGGCCGACGCGGTCTGGGAAGGGGACATCCGGGGAGGCAATGGAAAGGTTTCGCTGGGCAGCGGCGCGTTCGAGGGCCGCTACTCGTTCGGTTCCCGCTTCGAGGAAGGGGCGGGGACCAATCCCGAGGAGCTGATCGGCGCCGCGCACGCCGGCTGCTTCTCGATGGCGCTGAGCGGCGGGCTCGGCCGCGGCGGGCACACGCCCAAGCGCATCGCCACCACCGCCAAGGTCCACATCGAGAAGGTGGGCGAGGGCTTTGCGATCACCCGCATCGAGCTCGACACCCAGGCCGAGGTGCCCGGGATCGACGATGCCACCTTCCAGGAATTCGCCAAGAAAGCCAAGGAAGGCTGCCCAGTCTCCAAGGCGCTCGCGGGCACCGAGATCACGCTCAACGCAAAGCTGGTTTGATGCGATAGAAGCCCTCCCCGGGCCCGGGGAGGGCTTCCTTCAACACTGATCTATCGTCGGCTTGCTATTTTAACCTTGACTTCCCCTCCTCGGGCTTTTACGCTGCTACTGCTCACACCGATGTGCAGCCGTAAGCTTCAAGGAGGTCCTTCCCCATGGCCTGGAACAAGAGAGACGACCAACCCAACGCTCCCGAGCCCGCACCCACCGCGCCCCGCCCCATGTCCTCCGCGCCCTCGGCGCCCGTGACTTCTTCCCCCAATCCCTCCCCCGAGCCCAGGCGCTCGGGAGACCGGGCTACGATCGGTGCTTCGATCATCATCAAGGGTGATCTGAGCGGCGGCGAGGACCTCGTGATCGAAGGGCGCGTCGAGGGCAAGGTCGATCTCAAGCAGCACAACGTCACGGTCGGCCGGAACGGACGGGTGAAGGCGGACGTGTTCGGCAAGGTCATCACCATCGAGGGCGAGGTGGACGGCAACGTTTTCGCCCAGGAGCAGGCGATCCTGCGCCAGGCCGGTGCGATCCGCGGCAACATCACGGCGCCGCGCGTGATCCTGGAGGACGGCTCGCGCTTCAAGGGCAGCATCGACATGGAAGTGAAGGACAGCGGCTCCCGGCACGGCTCGGACCGGCCGCAATCGCCCCAGGCCGTGGAAACCAAGCAGCAGGCGGGTGAGCCCGCGGGCGCGAGCCGGGCGGCTCAGGCCGGATGAGCTGGTTTTCGCGCTCTCGCAGAGAGTCCGCACCCGCCGTCGCGCAGGCGGACCCACCTGAGGTCTACAAGTCTCTCGGGCTCTCCGCCCTGCTCGAATCGATGCGCCGCAAGGGGCAGGGGTTGAGGATCCTCGACCTCGGCTCCGCCGTGGGGAGCAACGTGGAGTTCCTCTCCGAGCTTGGCTGCAAGCTGCACATCGGTGACCTGTACGCCTCGCGCTCCACGGCCGTGGAGGGCGAGGAGCTCGGTCAGGAGTTCTTCGAGCAGCTCTTCCCCGCCGACGCCAAGCTCGACGTGGTGCTCGCCTGGGACCTCTTCAACTACCTGCAACGCAAGGAGATGGCCCGGCTGGGCGTGCTGCTCCGGCGCCACTGCCGGCCGGGCGCCCTGATCTTCGCCCTGATGTGGAGCCAGAAGCAGATCCCGGCCCAGCCGATCCGCTTCCGCATCCAGGAGAAGGGGCATCTCGTCTACGAGCGCAGGACCGAGCTCGAGCGGCCCGGACCCCGCTACGTCCCCGCCGAGATCTCCGGCCTGCTCAAGGGGTTCCGCGTCGACCGCTCGTTCCTGCTGCGCCATGGCATCCAGGAGTACCTCTTCATCCGCGACGACGAAGAGGATGAGACGAGAGCGATTTGAGCGGGGAACCGGAAAGGACCAAAAGGACTTAAAGGACCAAAAGGACCAAAAGGACGCCGGAGCCTGACTCTTTGTCCTTTGGGTCCTTTAAGTCCTTTGGGTCCTTTGAGTCCCCTCCGGGCTCCCCAACTGCCGCGCTGCCCGCAGCAGCGCGCAGACCGTCTTGCCGTCGTGGATCTCGCCGCGGACCGCCTTTTCGACGGCGTCTTTCAGGGGGATACGCTCCAGCTCGAGCACCTCGTCGTCGTCGAGGCCCTGGCGGGTCTCTTCGAGCCCCTTGGCGAGGAAGAGCCAGATCTTCTCGTCGCAGAAGCCGGGGGTGGTCCAGATCCAGCCCAGGGGCTCCAGCTCGGACGGGCGGAAGCCGGTCTCCTCCTCGGTCTCGCGGACCGCGCAGGCCTCGGGTTTCTCGTCCTTCTCCAGCTTGCCCGCGGGGATCTCCAGGAGCCAGCCGCCCGTGGCGTAACGGTACTGGCGGATCATCAGCACGTCGTCCCCGATCACCGGGACCACGGCCACGGCCCCCTGGTGACGGACCAGCTCCATGTCCATCACCTTGCCGTTGGGCAGGCGGACGGTGTCCACGGCCACGTGGAACGTCCGCCCCGGGTAGATCTCGCGGGTGTCCAGACGCTCCCCGCCCTTCCTTTTCACTCGATCCTCGCGCCCGTTCCCTTGAGCTGGAGGATGCGGAAGGGGCCGTCGCCCAACGCTGCGATATCGGCGGCATCGAATTTCTCCCCCCGCTCCTCGGCCAGGTGCTCCAGCCAGCCGACGTACTCCTCTTTGGTCATCGGGATCGCCTCGACCGTGCCCTCGGCCACCGCCAGCTTGCCCTTCGAGGTCACGGGGAAGACGATCACGCCGTCGTCCACCTTGACCTTGAGCGACTCCTTGCCGTCCCCGCCGGCCAGCTCCATCCAGCAGCCCTTCATGGGGCAGACGTCGAGGACCTTGCCCTCGATGCGGACCGTCTTGCCGACGTAGGCGTCGGGGTCCGCAAGGATCTTCGAGATCGGGGTGGCCTCGGCGACCTTCACGCCGCTGCCGAAGCTCTCACCGGCTTGAACCCAGGCAGCAGCCGCGACCAGGACCAGGACCAAACACAGGACGCGTCGAATCATGGTGTTTCTCTCCTTAGTTTGCCCCGGCCGTGGGGAGAAGCTGGGTCTCCTGGTAGCCGGCCGGGATCTCGAACGACGCGGCCGCCACGTCGGCGCTGGTGTCGAGCTCCGTGACTTCCATGGTGCTGCGGGTCGTGGTCGACTTCCCTTTCTTCTGGGTGGTGGTGCTGACCGTCACGGTCTTCAGGGGGAAGCCCTTGGCCTTGTCCGCCTCGGCAGCGATGAGCTTGTCGAACTGTGCATTGCCCGTGCGCGGCGGATCGGAGCGCAGCCAGACGCCGAGGGCGATGTCCTGCAGCTTGTCGGTGGCCCAGATGTCCTGCTCGGTCACCACGTTGGCCTCGTTGCCCATGCCGAGCACCTTGATCTTCATGGTGTAGCTGGTGCGGTACCGGGTGTGGCGGGTGGGCTGGCCGGCGATCGTGCCGCCGTCCTCGTCCAGGAGCTTCTCGACCTTCGGGTCCGAGAACTCCATCTTGAGCAGCGGCCCCATGCCCTGCATCACCGATCCTGCGAGGCCGAGCATGGCCTGCAGGTCCCACTCGGCGTAGGTCTTCTCCTCGGGGTCGACCAGGTAGATGGTCTTGCCGCCGTCCTTGGTGATCAGGTAGGCGCCCGACCTGGCGACGGGATTGGCGCTCTCCTCGAACTCGACCTTGGCCTTGTCGCCGGAGACCCAGCCCTCGACCTGGATGTTGGTGGGGTTCTTGGGATCGTCGGTCTTGGTGACCGCCTTGTAGTGGATGCCCGCGAGGGCTGGCAGGGACATCAGGCTCAGGATCAGAAAAAAGACTAGCCGCTTCATTGCAAGTACCTCCTTGGCGGGGGTGATGATACCTCACGGCCCAGGATGCGGGCGACGAAGCTCTCCCGCAGGAGCGGATCGTGGAGCCGGCCCTCCTCCTCCACCGGGAGGTCAGGCCAGAGGCGCAGCAGGGTCTCCGCGAAAAGGCCGCGGCCCTCCCTGACCGGCTCGCCCCCTGCAGCCGGGTAGAGCTTCACCCCTTCCAGGCCGCAGCTCGGGGAATCCTTCTTGAAAATGTAGCCGGAGAGCCGCTCTCCCATCAGCTCCCTGACGCGCCGTTCCGCATATTCCCGCATGGCCTCCGTATGATCGGCCCCGGTCTCGGGGGTGACCAGATGCGTATCTGCACCGATGCGGACCAGTCGCATGGCCGGCCGAGGCGTGCCAAGGCCGATCTCCACCTCGGGGCAGACGGGCACCCACTCCACGAACGGACCGAACAGGTCGAGCAGGAAGGGGTCCCTTTTGTGACCGCCGTCGTAGCGGACCTCTTCGCCCAGGAGGCAGGCCGAGACTCCGATGCGCAGGCGGCGGTCACTCATCGCCCGTAGCCTATAAGCAGCGGGTAGGGATTGATCGCCTCCCCGGACATCGGGTAGATGCCGTAGTGCAGATGGGGCGGTGTGCCGGCGGCGTTGCCGGTGTTGCCCACGTAGCCCAGCACCTGCCCGGCCTCGACCCAGTCCCCCACGTCCGGCAGGTCCCAGGCTTCCAGGTGGGCGTAGTAGTGGTGGTGGCCGCCCGGTCCGGTGACGGTGATGATCCGGCCGCCCAGGCGGTTCCAGCCACGGCGCGAGACGAAGCCATGGGTGGCGGAGAGCACCTGGGTGTTGCGCGGAGCGAAGATGTCGATCCCCTCGTGCGACCGGCCCTCGCTGCGGGCGGCTCCCCAGGTATCCCGCAGATTCTCGGGCGGCACGCCTTCCACCGGGACGGGAAGAACGGCCGGCATGGGCTCCCGCAGCAGGCGCACGAAGCGCACGGCGTTCTCCAGGTAAGGACGGAATATCCAGGCGAGCGCCGCCAGGATGGCTAAGAAAATCAACCAGCGGAGCAGGGTTCGTACGCGCGGCACTCCACCATCTCCCATTCCG
Organism: Thermoanaerobaculia bacterium; assembly: GCA_036277235.1. Taxonomy (GTDB): domain Bacteria; phylum Acidobacteriota; class Thermoanaerobaculia; order Multivoradales; family UBA5704; genus DATMER01. The sequence continues at coordinate 7,251 of DASUNJ010000054.1, forward strand.
GCGCTTCGCGGCAGAAGCGCTCCTCCAGCTCCTTGAGCAGCTCCCCGGGCACACCCTCCCAATCCTCCCGGCTGCGCCAGCGGATGAGGAGCACGACCTCGGAGCCGTCCTCCCCCAGCCAGACCTCCTTGCCCAGGAAGCCCTCCTGCTCCCGCAACGCGGGGGTCCAGATCTCGGCGTCCTTCTCCACGCAGCGGTCCCGCGCTTCCGGCCTGACTCTCACCCTCTGCCACTCGACCACCATGCGGCATATCCTACCGGCATGGGACGCCTCCTCCTCTCTCTCTTCCTCCTTGCCGTTGCCGGCCGCTTCGGCGAGGTCGAGGTGACGCTGCGGCCGGTGGGCGACGGTCCCAAGGAGGGGGTCGCCAGCGGCGTGATCGAGGCGCCGCCCGAGCGGGTCTTCCGGGCGCTCATGGACCTCGACCATTGGGACGAGTTCATGCCCTTCGTGGAGGAATCGGACGCCAAACCCCAGCCCGACGGCTCGGTCCTCAGCTCCCAGCGCCTCGGTCTTCCTCCCATGATCGGCGAGCGTCACCTCAGCATCCGGGTGACCGGCCAGGCGGGACGGAAGGTGGAGTGGAGCTACGTGCCCGGCTCGGGCAACGTCAAGGCGCAACGGGGTTCCTGGACCCTCGAAGCGGCCAATGGGGCTGATGGAGGAAAAACGCGCGCCACTCTGCGGCTCTTCACCGATCCCGGCGGCTCGGCCCCGGACTGGGCCATGGACCGGGCGACGGGCAAGTCCCTGGTCTGGATCTTCGACGGCCTGCGCCAGCAGGTCCGCCGGTCGCGATACAACGCCGTTGGGCTATAATTCCCCTGTTTCGGGGAGCGATATGAAGCAGAATGAAGTCTGGGCTCTGGAAGCCCACCTGGGTGGAGAGCTGCACCGCCGGTCGGCGGAGCTCACCCGTCTCTGGCTGGACCGGCTCACGGCCAGGCTGGATGTCCAACCGCGCCGCATCTTCCCTTCCGACACCCTTCTGAACGACATGCCGGAGGTGCTGAGGGCGGTCTCGGACTACCTCTGCTCCGGCGGCGACCTGGGCGCCGAGCAGATCGTGCGCGAAGAAATGACCAAGCTCGCCCGGCTGCGCCGCGAGCAGGGCTACGACATCGACGAGATCCTCGCCGAGTTCGAGATCCTGGGGAAGATCCTCTACGACGCGCTGCGCGAGGAGGCGAGGAAGTTCGGACGCAAGGTGAGCCCCGATTACGCGGTCGAGGTCGGCGAGCGCCTCTACCGCGCGCTGATGGTGATCACCACGATCACCGCGACCACCTTCCGCGAGGAGGGCTTCCAGGACCGGCGGGAGCGCGCCCGCCTGCTGGGCAGCTTCGGGCGCGATCTCGCGCATGAGCTGCGCAACCGCCTCAGCACGGCCGAGACCGCCCTCCACCTGCTCGGCCAGGAGGATCTCGACGGCCCGACCCGCGAAAGGGTCCTCCTGGCGCTGCGCAGGACCGTGAAGCGCATCGAGGGGGTGGCCGACGACGTACACGCCCTGGCGATCGCCCAGGGGAGCGAGGAGACGGCCCAGGGCCGGCGCCTCTCCCTGCGCGCGCTCTTCGAGGAGACCGTGTCCGAGCTGCGCGGCATGGCCGAGGAGAGAGGCGTCCGCATCGAGGCCCAGGAGATGGTGCCCGACGTCCAGGTCGATGCCACCCGCGTCGAGCTGGCGCTCATCAACCTGATCGGCAACGCCGTCAAGTACTCCGACCCGGCCAAGGAGGACCGCTGGGTGCGCGTCTCGGTCCAGCGCGACGACCGCTACTGGCGCATTTCCGTCGCAGACAACGGGGTCGGCATCCCGGACGGGATGCAGCAGCGGGTCTTCGAGCAGTTCGTGCGCGCCCACCCGGGGGTCGCCGAGGGCAGCGGCCTGGGCCTGGCCATCGCCCGCGAAGCCGTCGAGCAGATGGGTGGCCGCATCTGGCTGGAAAGCCAGACCGGCGTCGGCACCACCTTCGCCTTCACCGTCGTCGATCCTCCCGAAGCGCGCGAGTAGTGCTGCGCGTCGTCCTCCTCGGCGCGAGCAACCTGAAAATCAGCTTCCCGCGGATCCTGGCACGCCTGCGGGGCGCGGCGCCTGGGCCGGTCGAGGTCCTGGCGGCGCTGGGGCACGGCCGATCCTATGGCACGTGGAGCCGGCTGGCCTGGGTGCGCCTGCTCCCGGGGATCGTCCAGTGCGGCCTCTGGGAGGAGCTCGAGCGGCGGCATCGCCTGCCGACCGTGGCGCTGGTCACGGATGTGGGCAACGACCTGCTCTATGGCTCGCCGGTCGCGAGCATCGCCGGCTGGGTCGGCACCTGCCTGGAACGCCTGGCGCGGCAGGAGGCGGAGATCATCGTCTGCCTGCTTCCGCTCTCCACTCTTGAGAAAGTATCGCCGGTCCGCTATCATCTTGTCAGGCAAATTCTTTTTCCTGGACGGAGGGCAGCGCCCTGGAGCGCGTTGTTGGATAGCGCAAGGGAGCTGAACGAGAGGTTGCGCAGATTGGGCCAGGAGCATGGGGCCCGGCTGGTGGAACCTTCTTCGTCCTGGTACGGGATGGACCCGATTCACGTGCGCCGGAGTATGAGAAGCCAGGCCTGGAACCAGATCCTCGACCACCCGCTGCTGTCCCGCGAGGGCCAGTTGGCGGGTGGCCGGCTTCCCCTCTTCGGCTCCGCGGAGCTGCGACTCTTCGGCGTGCCGCTCCGCAACCCGCAACCTGTCTGCCGTTTCAAGGATGGAAGCACCGTTGCGCTCTACTAGCCTTCTCCGACGTGTCCTCCGTTACACCCTTCTCCTGCTCGTCAGCACCCTGGTGGTCCTGCCGCTGGTCAGCGGCGAGGCCCGGTTCCTCCTGCGCTCCGCGTACGAAGAGGCGCGCATCCTGCTCGGCCGCCGTCCGCTCAAGGAGCTGATCGCGGACTCGGCGACGGCCGCGGAACGCCGCTCGCAGTTCGAGCTCGTGCTGGCCGCCCGCGCCTTTGCCGCCGAGCGCCTGGGCCTGAAGGCCGGCGACACCTACACCACCTTCTCGGACCTCGGCGAGGCCACGACGCTGGTGCACGTGCTCTCCGCCAGCCCCAAGGACAAGCTGGCCGGTTACCAGTGGTCGTACCCGGTGGTGGGCGCGGTCCCCTACAAGGGCTTCTTCGACGAGGAGGCGGCAAAAGCCGAGATGCGGCGGCTGGAGCGGATGGGTTACGACACCTATCTGCGGCCTGCGGGGGCCTTCTCCACCCTGGGCTGGTTCAACGATCCGCTGCTCTCCACGGCCCTCGACGAGGACCCGGTGGAGCTGGTCGTGACCGTGATCCACGAGATCGCCCACAACACGCTCTGGGTGCCCGGGGATGTGCGGTTCAACGAGAGCTACGCCAATTTCGTGGGGTTCCGGGGGGCGGAGCTGTTCTTCGCCAGCCGGGGGGACCACGACGCGGTGCGGCGCTGCGCGGCGATGTGGCGGGACGAGAAGCGGCTGGGGGCGTTCTACACGGAGCTGGAGGACGATCTGCTGAGTCTGTACGGATCGCGGCTCGACCGCTCCGAGATCGAGCGCCGGCGGGCCGCGGTCTTCGCCCGCGCCCGGGGCACGCTGCGCTCCCTGAAGCTGGAGGTCTACGACGGCGCCCGCATCGCCCGCACGCCGATCAACAACGCCCGGGTGATCGCGAAGCGCATCTATCTCACCGGCCTGGACGAGCTCGACAAGGTCTACGAGGCCCAGCGCGGCGACCTGCGGGCCGGAATCCGCGAGATCAAGCGCTCGCTGAAGAGGAATCCCGCCCTGCCGCCCATGGAAGTGCTGGCGGTCGTAGCGCGGTCGGCCGCGCGGGGCTAGCTCGGTCAGGTCAGGGGCAGGTAGCGAACGCGTTGGTGTCCTGCACCGGCGCGAACGGCTGCCCCTGGTCGTTGTGATAGATCTTGAGGACTCCCGTCTTCTTGTCCGTGACGAAGATGTCGACCTCGACGTCGGTCAGGCCCCCGGCGAACACCCAGAACCTCTCGAAGGGGTTGCAGGCATCCAGCACCTTGATCACGGCCTCGACGTTATCGGGGTTGAAGAACCAGAGATAGCCGGTGTCGTCGGTGAGCCGCTTCACGCGGGCGCGCCCAAACTGCCCGTCCGACGTGCGCCAGAGCGCCTCCACCTGGAAGCGATGATCGCCCAGGCAAAGTACCTCGGGGAGCAGGGCGCAGGTGTCCGCGGCCTTGAACACCACGTTGTCGAAGTGAGCCGTCACCGAGCCACTCGCCTCGGCCCTGCTGATGCCGAGCTGAAGCTGGACGCCCCGGGCCGCGGGCGGCGCGACGAACCCCGTCGTCGGATCCGGACTGGAATGCCAAGCGCCGTCCGCGAATTCGCTGCCCAGGCCACCCTCGCCAGAGAGAACCGAATCAGGGCTGCAGACCGCATCGCCATACCAGAGGATCTGGGCGTGAACGGACACGGAGAGCCCGGCCGCAGGCACGATGAGATAGTCGTAGCGGCGCTCGTAGACGGTCCCGCTGGTGACGGGCATGCACTCGGAGAGCAGGATCTCACCACCCAATCCACCGGGGCTCGAGTACGTGCCGCGCATCGAGCCGGAATCCGCGAATCCCAGGGCGTCGAGGGTGCTGAATGTGGGAGCCGAGAGGAAGCCCGACCAGGGCGAGACACCCTGGTCGAAGGCACCGTTCTGGAGCAGGTTCTGCGCCCGCGAGTCGGCGGCGTACAGAGCAGCGGCTAGAGCAAGGCCCAACGAGAGTCGTCTCAAGTCTTCCCTCCCCTCGACAGCGAAAGTGCGGAGATCCTAGCAGACCTACATCGACGCATCCTGAACGATCTCCCAGCCGTCCCGGGTCCGGCGGAAGACGATCAGGGTCAAGCCGCTCGCCGGCTCCTTGTCAGGATAGGAAAGCTCCCACCGAGCCGCCACGGACACTCCGTGGACCCGGCTCGGTTTGGCTCCCCCCACCAGCGTGAACTCCGTCCCAACGGCCGGACGCATTTCGAGCGGCTCCAGGCGGAGCTTCCCCATCGCCTTGCTGTCCGGATACCGCTTGCGGTAGCGCTCCAGCACCTCGTTGCGCCCCCGCGTGAGCCCGGTGGGCGAGAGGAAGGCCGCGTCCTCCGCGTAGGAGGCCGTGAACACGTCCAGATCGCCGCGGTTCCAGGCTTCCACCTGGGTTTCGATGAGCTTGCGGACCTCCTCCAGGGCCTTCGCCGTCCCCTTCTGCTCGCCGAGGCGGTCCCACAGACCCGGGCCATAGGTGCCCACGTAGCGGTGGGGCTCGGACAACGCGGGGTCTGCCAGCACCTCGTCCGCGGTAGCAAAGCGATAACCGCGCTGCTCCAGCCAGGTGAAGAGCCGGTCCCACTGGGCCGCGCCCACGTCCGTGCCGTGGAGGAGAAGGACCTGGGCCACCGGGCGGCCGAAGAGCTTGTCCCCCGTCTCCTCGTGGTGGCGGATGTCCAGGTGGAGCGACTCGTGGTACTCCTCCGCGACCCGCGCCATCGCCGCCTCGTCCCCTTTTCGCCGCGCCACCACCCAGGGCTCCTCGAAGGACCAGTCCTGGTTGTCCAACGTCACCGGCACGGTCTTCTGCCCCGACTCGGCCAGGTAGTAGCGCATGGCGTCGAGCTTGGCCTCGGTATCCCCCTCGCGGAGGAAGGGGAAGCGGAAGAAGCGGACCTTGGCGCCCGCCAGCTTGGCGATCTCCTGGCGGGCTGTCTCGGCGTCGGCGATGTACTCCTTGGGAGCTGTCCGCGTGTAGTTCATGTGATGCAGCGTGTGGTTCCCCAGTTCGTGGCCCGCTTCCATCCAGAGACGGAGGAGGCCGCGGTCCGCCGGGCTCAGCACGTGATCCCAGGTGACGAACGCGATGGCCGGCACCTTGTGCTTGCGCAGGACATCGAGCATCCCGCGGGTGATCCTCTCGCGCTCCGCCGGGTCGGTATGGAGCCGGGAGGATGAGATCGGGAGGTCGTCGATCGTCACGAGCAGCGGGCGGCCGGCGGGTGGCTGGGCATGCGCGGCCGCGCCGAGCGCGAGGATCAGCAGAGCGGTCTTGGTCTTCCTCATGGCACCGATGCTACCCCAGGCGCTTCCTTCACCCTTTCAACGAATGACATTTCGGACCCGCTTTACGTCTCTAGGCAGGGTAAATCTTCACAAGGAGAACGATATGAGTGGAGACACCCTGTTCGAGTGGTCGCGTCAGTGGCAGCAGCAAGGGCGGAGGGAGGGAAAGGTGGAGCTCCTTCTCCTGCAGGCGGAGAGGAAGTTCGGCCCGCTCCCCGGCCGCGACCGGGCGAGGATCGAGCTGGCCGACGCGGAGCGGCTCCTCTGCTGGGGAGAGCGCCTGGTCGGCGCCCGCTCCCTGGAAGAGGTGTTCCGGGGATGAGAAAAGACCTGTGCTACCTTGGTCCTGTCATGGGGCACTTATTTCGAATTCCGGCGACCGCGCGGGACCTCGAAGGCTTCCGCCGCTGGGCGCGCTCACCCAGATTCCCTGACCGGGGGCGGATCGACTACGTCGGGGGCGACCTCGAGGTGGACATGGGTCCCGAGGATCTCCAGCACGGCGTTGTAAAGCTGGGGATTGGGGCAAGGCTCCACCTCCGGATAGGTCGGACGGATTTGGGCGATGTCTACCTTGGCCGGGCTCGCATCAGTTCCCCGGTTGCCGCGCTCTCGGTAGAACCCGATATTGTGGTCATCCTTTACGACTCTCTCGACACTGGTCGCGTCCGAGAGATCCCAAGAAGGGGGGATCCGGAGAGCATCATCGAGTTGGAAGGCGCCGCGGACCTCGTCGTCGAGGTGATCAGCGACGGATCGGTCCGCAAGGACCGGACCCGCCTCCCTCCCAAGTACGCTGCGGCAGGCGTGCCGGAGCTATGGCTGGTCGACGTCCGCCGGGGGCTCCGTTTCGATCTGCATGTCCTGGGGCCGGATGGCTACCGGTTGCTCGCGCCAGACGCGGACGGCTGGCTGCGGTCTCCCCTGATCGGGCCGGTCCGGCTGCGTCGCGAGCGCAAACGGCCCGACCGCTGGAGCTACCGGCTCGACGTGGGCGAGGACTAGAGGGCCGCCTCCAGCATCTTCATCAAGCCCTCTTCGGTCTGGTCCTCGTCCACCACCGCGAGGACCCGGCCCTCCCGGTCGAGGAGGATCTTCGTGGGGAAGCGCCTGACCTCGAAGCGCTTCCCGACCACGTCCTGGACGCTGGCCCCCGTGGCGTGCAGCCAGGGGAGGCTCTTCTCCGCCACGAACCTCCTCTGCTCGTCCAGTTTGTCATCCCAGTCCATGCCCAGGATCTCGAGCCCCTGTCCGCGATAGGTCTCGTAGGCTTTCCGGAGGACGGGCATCTCCTCCACGCAGCTGTGGCACCAGACTCCCCAGAAGTCCAACAGGACCACCTTGCCGCGCAGCTCCGACAGCCGGCCGCTACGGCCCTGGAGATCCGTGTACTCGAAATCCGGCACCTGGCTCCCGGGGTGCAGCTCGAAGCGCCGGTACTCCGACGGGGCATGGGTCCGGAGCACGATCCGCCCGGCCGCCGGATCGATGCTCCGAGTGGACAGGTAGAGGTCCCCCAGACGGAAGACGACCGGCTCGGGGTCTTCGTAGGCTACCCGCGTCTCCCCCGCGGCGAGCCTCCTGGAGAACGTTCCGTCCCCGTCCAGGTCCATTCCCACCTGCCCCTCCTGGAAGCTCACATCCGGGGCCTCCGCGCTCAGGGGATACCGCACCTTCACCTCCCGGCCCTCGACCGGGACAGTGCCTTCGACGTAGGCGTTCGCGGCGCGGACGAGGGACCTGGGCTGGTCCTGCGGCTGCGCGCTCACCGCGGGGTTCCAGCTCAGGAGGACCGGGTAGAACGGGAAGCGGCCGGTGCTCATGGGAAAACGGAGGAGCGCGGCCCCCCATCCTTCCTCCAGGCCGGGCCAAT
>DASUNJ010000055.1:0-8212 GCA_036277235.1 Thermoanaerobaculia bacterium
GTCACCGCCCGCCGGGTGGAGGAGGGCGAGGTGGCGGTGATCGGCGTGCAGAACAGCCCGGGCACCGTGCTTCTGACCATCTCGGACATGTCCGCGGTCGAGGCCGAGCTGGAGGTGGACGAGACTTCGATCCCCAACGTCAAGCTCGGGCAGGAGGCGCGGGTGCGCCTCGACGCCTATCCCAACCAGACCTTCCGCGGCGTGGTCGCCGAGGTCGGCAGCAGCCCCCTGGTCAACGCCGCGAACCAGGCGATCAAGTTCCTGGTCAAGGTGCGGGTCGAAAACCCGCCGGCGGACGTCAAGCCCGGCCTGTCGGCGCGCGCCGACATCCTGACCGGCTTCCGCGGACAGGCGGTCGTCGTGCCGCTCCAGGCTCTCGTGGTGCGCGAGGCGGAAGGCAAGCCTCCCCAGGGAGGCGCGGCCCGGAGCGAGCAGGAGGGAGTCTACCTCGTCGAAGGCGGGGCCAGCGGAGGGAAAGTTCGCTTCCAGCCGCTCGAGACCGGCCTGATCGGCGACCTGTCGATCGAGGTCGTGAAGGGCCTGAAGGGGGGCGAGACGGTCGTCACCGGTCCGTTCAAGGCCCTGCGGGAGATCAAGCCGGACGACGCGGTGATTCCCGAGAAGCCCAAGAAGGGGGAGGGGCGGGGAGCCCCCGCGGGCTGATGGATCTCGGCGAGCTGTTCCGCGAGTCCCTGCGGGCGATCCGGACCAACGCCCTGCGCAGCTTCCTCACGCTGCTGGGCATCGTCATCGGGGTTTCGACCCTGGTCGGCGTGGTGTCGGTCATCTCGGGTCTCAACCTCTTCGTGCGGGACAAGCTGTTCGGCCTGGCGCCGGACGTGTTCGTGGTCAGCAAGTTCGGCATCATCCGCAGCCGCGAGGAGTTCATCGACGCGATGAAGCGCCCGGACGTGGAGTGGGAGGATTTCCTGCGGCTGAGCGCGGAGCTGCGCAAGGCCGAGGCGGTGGGAGCCCTGATCCAGGGCCGGGGCGCCGTCAAGTTCCGCGACCGGCGGATGACCAACGTCGTCGTCAACGGGACCACGGCGAACTACGGCGAGCTGATGAACCTGGACCTCACGGCGGGCCGGTTCTTCCTCGACAGCGAGGCGCGGATCGCGCAGCCGGTGGCCGTGATCGGCTGGGACGTCAAGGACGAGCTCTACCCGCAGCTCGACCCGATCGGCCGCGAGATCCTGGTCAACGAGGTCCCTCATCGGGTGGTCGGCCTGCTCACCCAGCAGGGGCGCATGCTCGGCCAGAGCCGCGACAACGTCGTGCTGGTGCCCATCGACACCTGGCGCAAGTCCAACGGCCGGCGCTCGACGATCGACCTCCTGATCCAGGCGCGGGGAGGGGTCGACGGGGTGGAGGACGCGACCGACGAGGCGCGGGGCGTGATGCGGGCGCTGCGCCACACCGACTTCCGCGCTCCGGACCCGTTCGGGATCGTCACCGCCGAGAACCTGCAGGAGATCTGGCGCCAGATCTCGGCCGCGGCGTTCGTCCTGACCATCCTCATCGCCTCGGTGTCGCTGGGCATCGGCGGCATCGTGATCATGAACATCATGCTGGTCTCGGTGGCCGAGCGCACGCAGGAGATCGGCCTGCGCCGGGCGTTGGGAGCGCGCCAGCGGGACGTCCGCCGCCAGTTCCTCCTGGAGGCGGCGATGCTCTCCCTGGTGGGCGGCGTCTTCGGCGTGCTGGGCGGCGCCATGATCGCCCTGGCGGTGGACCGCCTCGCCAATTTCCCGGCGAACATCACGCTGGGCATCGCCACGCTGGGGCTCGCCCTGTCCGTGCTCGTGGGGCTCACCGCCGGCTACTGGCCGGCCGTCCACGCCTCCCGGCTGCTGCCGGTCGACGCGCTGAGGGCCGAGTGATGGCTGCCTCGCCGAGGTCGGGGCTGCGCCTCTCGTGGACGGAGAACGTCCGTTTCGCGCTGGTGGCGATGAGGGCGCAGAAGATGCGCTCCGCCCTGACCCTGCTCGGCGTGGTCGCGGGCGTGGCCACGGTGATCATGATGGTCTCCTTCGTGGCCGGCTTCGACCGCTCGGTGACCACGGCGTTCTCGCAGTTCGGCACCCACCTCGTGCAGTTCCAGAAGTACGAGCCGCGTTTCGGCGGGCCGCAGGACGTGCCCGAGGAGGAGCGCAACCGCCGCGACCTCACCCTGGAGGACGCGGAGGCGCTCCGGCGGCTGGCGACGCTCGCCGCGACGGTCTCGCCCGAGCGCTACCTCTTCACCTCGGGCGAGGTGCAGGCCGGCGCGCGCATCGCCAACAGCCCGACCATCGCAGGGGTCACTCCGGAATACCCCGAGGCCAACAACTCCTCCATCGAGGACGGCCGGTTCTTCATCGACGCCGACGTGCGCCACGCGGCCCGGGTCGCCGTGATCGCGGCCGACGTGGCCGACGCGCTCTTCCCGATGCAGGACCCGATCGGGCGCTCGATCGCGATCGACGGCCGCGACTTTCAGGTCGTCGGCCTGCTCGTCCGCAAGGGCAACTTCCTCGGCGGCAGCAACGACAACATCCTGCTCATGCCGATCTCGACCTTCGACGAGCAGTACCCCCAGGTGCGCGACGGCGGCGGCGACACCCTGCACATCGCGACCGTGCCGCGGCGGCCCGAGGACGTCGAAGCCCTGATCGAGCAGGAGACGGCGATCCTGCGCACCCGCCGCAAGCTGCGCTTCAACCAGGAGAACGACTTCGCCACGTTCACCAGCTCGGGCATGCTCAACAACTTCCGCCAGATCACCGGCGGCATCTCGCTGGTGATGATCGTGATCGCCGGCATTTCCCTGCTGGTGGGCGGGGTCGGCGTGATGAACATCATGCTGGTCAACGTCACCCAGAGGACGCGCGAGATCGGGCTGCGCAAGGCGCTGGGCGGCACGCGGCGCGATATTGCGATCCAGTTTTTGGCCGAGGCGGTGACCCTCACCGGCGTGGGCGGCCTGCTGGGCATCGCCCTCGGTCTCGGCGTGGCGCTCCTCGCCCGGGTCGCCTTCAACTTCCAGGCGGCGGCCCCCCTCTGGTCCGTCGCCCTCGGCTTCGGCGTCTCCACGGCCGTGGGTCTCGTGGCCGGCCTCTGGCCCGCGGTCAAGGCCGCCCGCCAGGATCCCATCGAAGCTCTCCGCTACGAGTGAGGACGGATTGGGGAAGAGGTCGTCCTCGCCGGAGGACGATTCTCATCCCTTTTCCCCTTACAATGCCCAGGCACCCGCCTTGCTCTATAGCGTTTCCTGGAAAGAAGGAGGCCGTGTCATGAAGCGTTGTGCCGTGCTGCTCGTCCTGTTGGCCGTTTCCCTGCCGGCCCTGGCGCAGGTAGACGTGGAGGCGGTGGTGACCGACCGCGAGGGGAACCGCGTGCGCGGCCTCTCGGCCGGCGACTTCCGTCTCCTCGTCGACGGCATCGAGGTGCCGGTCGAGCGCTTCGCCGAGGTCGCCGAAGGGACGATGGGACGGAGCTACCTGGTCTTCGTCGACGACAGCCTCTCGATCGCGGTGCAGCGCAACCTCGTGCTCTGGGAGATCGAGCGCGACCTGGACCGCCTCGGCCCCGACGACCGGATGGCGATCGTGGCCTTCGACGGCGAGCGGCTCCATCCCCTGGCGGACTGGACGGGCGACCGCGAGGCGCTCGCCGCCGCCCTGGCCGAAGCCCGCAAGCGTCCGGCCAGCGAGAGCCTGACCCGATCCGCGACGTGGGTGGCCGACGCCGCGGCCACGGCCATGCGCAGCATCTCGCCGGCCCCGGGCCGCAAGGCCATGCTCGCGCTCTCCGGCGGTTGGCCCGCCGGGCCGTCGCTCCAGCTCGTCCGCGACGCCAACCGCCTCGGCTACACGCTCTACCCGGTGGACGTCCCTGCCCTTGAAAAGGAGAGGACGCCCGAGGAAACGCTCCTCGCCCTCGCCGAGGCGACCGGCGGCCAGGCGGCCCTCGCCTCGAACCGGCTGGACGCGCTGGAGAGGGCCGAGGAGGACACCCGCTCCTACTACCTGCTTGGGATTTCCCCGGTCTGGCAGGCCGACGACCGCGACCATCTCATCGAGCTGGAGGTCCGCCGTCCGGGGCTGGACGTGCGCGCCCGCCACGGCTTCCCCGATGTATCGCCCGCGACCCTGGCGGAGATGGAGACCGAGGATCTGCTCCTGTCCGCAGAGGATAGTGAGACCGCTGAATAGGAGATGTCCATGAAGGTCCTGCTGCTCGCAGCCTTTCTGATCCCTCTCGCCGCCCCGGCCCAAAGGAATGAGAACACCGCCGAGGAGCCGTTCGGCGAGTCCATCGACGTGCGCGTGGTCAACGTCGAGGCCGTGGTCACCGACCGGAGAGGGAACCGCGTGCAGGGCCTCACGGCAGGCGACTTCCGTCTCCTCGTCGACGGCGTCGAGGTGCCGATCGACTACTTCACCGAGGTGGCCGAGGGGGTGGCGCTGCCCGCTCCCCAGTCCGCCGAGTCGGGAGTGTCCGCGCCCCCCGCGCCAACTACTGCCGGTCCGGTGGGGCGCAGCTACCTGGTCTTCATCGACGAGAGCCTTTCGATCGCGGCCCAGCGCGATGTCGTCTTGAAGGAGATCGAGCGCGACCTGGACCGTCTCGGCCCCGAGGACCGGATGGCTGTCGTGGCCTTCGACGGCGGGCGGCTCCATCGGCTGGCGGACTGGACGGGCGACCGCAAGGCCCTGGCCGGCGCCTTCGCCGAAGCCCGGCGGCGCCCGGCCCAGGGCATCCTGACACTGGCGGAGCGCCGGTCCTCGCTCGGCGACCAGCAGCTCGGTCTGGACAATGATTTCGACTTCTACAGCTCCGAGTTTCGGCCCTACGACAGTTTCGAGTACCTGGACGTGCAGCCCCAGCAATACTCCCGTCTCGTGCGGGTGGTGGAGGCCGCGGCCGCCGCGCTGCGCAGCTTCTCGCTGCCGCCGGGCCGCAAGGCCATGCTGGTGCTCTCCGGAGGCTGGCCGCTGACCCGCCCGGCGTCCCGGCTCGTCCAGGACGCCAACCGCCTCGGCTATACGCTCTACCCGGTGGACGTCCCGGGCATCGACATCGCCCAGACCGTCGGGGACGTGACAGCCGAGCGGCCGATGGCCGGCCCGGCCAGGATCCTGACCTCTTCCTGGGAGCTGGCGTCCCATCACACGCTTCACCTCCTGGCGGAGGCGACCGGCGGCCGGGAGGCCATCAACTCGAACCGGCTGGCTGCTCTGGAGCAGGCCGACGAAGACACACGCTCCTATTACTGGCTCGGCTTCTCCCCGGCGTGGAAGGCGAACGACCGCCATCACCGCGTCGAGCTGAAGGTCCGGCGGCCGGGTCTCGAGGTGCGCGCCCGGAGCGGTTTCTCCGACCTCTCGCCCGCCACGCTGGCCGAGATGGAGACCGAGGGGCTCCTCCTGTTCGGCACCGGCGACAGGCAGGAGGGAGAGGACCGGTTGCAGGTCGAGATCGGGGAGCCCCGGCAGGCAGGCTGGCGGACGGTCGACCTGCCGGTGACGCTGGTGCTCCCTGCCACTTCCGCCGGGGCCGTCGGCGGCAGGAAGGCGGAGCTGGTCCTCTCGGTGGGCGCCCTGGACAAGTGGGGAAGGCGGTCGGAGCTGCCGCAGATCCCCTTGGAAGTCGCACTGGCCGATGAGGCGGGACTGCATGCCCCCGGGCGGTCCCAGGTCACCCTGCACCTCCGCAATGTCGAGCAGAGGCTCGTGTTCCACGTCCGCAATGCCCGGACCGGCGGTCAACTGGTGGAAGAGGTGAGCTTCCATCCCGGGAAGTGAACGCCTGATAGGATTTGTTGCAGGAAGAGGGCGCCCGTCTGACGCGGGTGCCCTTTCGTCCGAGCTCCAGGGAGGATTCCGATGAAATCCCTACGCATACTTCCGGTCCTGCTGGCCCTGGCGCTGCCTGTGGGGCCAGCATTCGGCCAGCAACCGCCGGCTCCGGAGGAGCCCTCCAGCATCTTCGGGGAGACCATCGACGTCCGCGTCGTCAACGTGGAAGTGGTGGTTACCGACCGCCAGGGCAACCGGGTGACCGGCCTCGGCCCGGGCGACTTCAGCCTGCGCGTCGACGGCAAGGACATGCCGATCGAATACTTCACCGAGGTTCGCGGCGGCCAGGCCATTGCCGCCGGCGAGGCGGGCTCCGGCCAGAGCGCCGCGATCCAGGGCCTGCCCGCCCTGGCCCCCGGCAGCGCGGTGGGCACCAGCTATCTGGTCTTCGTTGACGACTACTTCGCGGTCGGCGCGCGGCGCAACGAGGTCCTGCGCGAGCTGATGGAAGACCTTGGCCGCCTCGGCCCCGAGGACCGCATGGCCATCGTCGCCTTCGACGGCAAGAAGACCGATATGCTGAGCAACTGGTCGGGCATCGAGCGCGAGCTCCACCGCGCCTTCCAGCAGGCCATGGGCCGGCCCTCCTACGGCAATCAGAGGATGGCCGAGATCACCAACTTCGAGACCTCCCGCCGGCTCGGGGTCAACACGGTGGACCCGCGGGCGGCCTTCGCCAACCGCCTGGACCTGGACGAGCTCGGCCACATCGAGCTGCTCACCAGCCAGCTCCAGCGCTCGGTCCTGGCCACGGTGGGAACGCTGCGCGGCTTCGCCGCCCCGCCGGGAAGGAAGGTCATGATCCTGCTCTCCGGCGGCTGGCCCTACTCGCCCGCGGACTACGTGCTCAACAGCCCCAACCGGCCGATCCTGAACCGCCGCGAGGTGGCGCAGGGCGAGGAGCTGTACCGCCCGATCGTGGACACGGCCAACCTGCTCGGCTACACCCTCTACACGGTCGATGTGCCGGGCGTCGATCCGTTCGGCCCGAGCGCGGCCGATTCGAGCCCGAGCGCCGGCGGCCTCAACCTGCGCGAGCAGGAGATCCACGCGATGCTCGACTTCGTGGCCAAGGAGACCGGCGGCAAGGCGCTGATCAACGGCGGCCGCAGCGAGGCCCTGCAGACGGCGGAGGCCGACACGCGCTCCTACTACTGGCTCGGCTTCACGCCCCAGCGCGAGCGCAACGACAAGCGCCACGACATCCGGGTCGAGGTGACGCGGCCGGGCCTCGAGGTCCGCTCGCGCGACAACTACTTCGACCTCTCCCGCAAATCGGAGGTCACCATGGTCGTGGAGAGCGCGCTGCTCTTCGGCAACCCGCCGGGCGCGGCCTCCATGCCCATGGAGCTGGGCAAGCCGGTGGCGAGCGGCCGACGGGAGATCGAGGTCCCCGTCACCATCGCCATTCCGCTCTCCTCGATGACCCTGGTGCCGTACGAGGGCAAGTACGTGGCCGAGTTGGAGCTGCGCGTCTCGGCCCTGGACGCGAAGGGGAACCGCGCCGACGTGCCGGTCATCCCCATCCGCCTGACCACCGACAGGGAGCCCCCCAAGGACAGCGGCGGTCACGTGCGCTATGAAACCCGGCTCAAGCTGCGCAAGATCGGCCAGCACCTGATCCTGGCCATTTTCGACCCCGTCAGCGGCAAGATCACAACGGCCGAGGCCGACGTGGTCCCACCGCGGTGAGGCGTAGTATCCTGCCATGATGAAGCTCACAAGAACCCTCACGGCCTGTCTCCTGCTCCTGCCGGCAGGCTCCGCCGTCCTGGCACAGACGAAATCCGCTCCGCCCGAGGTCATGGACCAGGATCTCGGCGAGATCGTCAACGTCAACGTGGTCAACGTGGACGTCTACGTCACCGACAAGAGCGGCAAGCGCATCCAGGGCCTGACGAAGGACGACTTCGAGGTCTTCGAGAACGGCAAGAAGGTGGCGATCACCAACTTCTACGCCGTCGACGGCGGCAAGGCCAAGATGGTCGGCGACGAGCCCGTTCCGGCGGCTCCGGTGCCGGCGAAGCCCGGACCGCCGGGAATCCAGACCGCGCAGCTGCCGGAGGACCAGCGCCTCCGCCTCGTGGTCTACATCGACAACTTCAACCTCCACCCCTTCAACCGCAACCGGGTCATGCGCGAGCTGCGGGCCTTCCTCGGCCAGAAGATCAACCGCGACGACCAGGTGATGCTGGTGAGCTACGACCGCGAGCTGCACGTGCGGCGCACCTTCACCAGCGATCCGGGGCTGATCAACGACGCCCTGGTCGAGTTGGAGAAGATCTCGGCCCACGCCGTCCACCACGACTCGGAGCGCCGCGACGCGCTGCGCAACATCGAGGACTCGCGCAGCGCCGGCGAGGCCCAGA